>JAWWDW010000087.1:0-6771 GCA_033719735.1 Robiginitalea sp.
AGTAGGTGGCCAGTTTTCTCCCTGCTGCAAGGGCGAGGCCGGACTGGTCGTGCCGGGCTTCCTCCTCAAGGAAAGCATCGATGGTGGCATTGGAAAAGAGGGATCCGGAGCGCCCACTGAGGAAACTGAGTTCTTCAGGGGGGCGGCCGCCCAGCAAGTTTCGGGCAAAGGCATCCTTTCGGGATTCGTTGTCTGTGTAAATAGCGGTATGGGGCAGCCCCGGCATGGAAATCATTTTTTACTAAATTAGGGGAAGCATGCCGGCATACAAAATCGGTAGTGCGGTACGATCGCTCATGCAGGATTTTCTAAAAGACCTTCCAAACAACCTTCGTGAAGAATTCCTGGCCAGGGGTGTTTGTCAGCATTTCGAGGCTCAGAGTATCCTGCTCAGGGAAGGGCAATACGTGAAGGTCATCCCGATAGTGTTGTCAGGCCTGGTAAAAGTGTACTCCCGATATGGGGAAAGAGAACTGCTGCTCTATTACATAGAACCAGATGAGAGTTGCATTATGTCCTTCTGGGCGGGTTTTTCAGAGGAGCCCAGCCGGGTTTTCGCCCAGACGGAGGAGGACAGCAACCTCCTTTTGATCCCTGCCTCGGGCATCAGGGACTGGCTGAGGACATATCCGTCATTTGGATCCCTTTTCTTTGAGCAGTATGCCAAAAGGTATAACGACCTCCTCAATACCATACACCATATTCTTTTCAATAAGCTCGATGTACGACTCTATGATCATCTGTGCGAGAAAAGCCGGCTTAGGGGTGCCCGGATCCTTTCCATATCCCACCAGCAATTGGCTGATGAACTGGGAACGGTACGGGAGGTGGTAAGCCGGACCCTGAAAAAGCTGGAGGGTGATTCTCTGGTCCGACAGTCGGGACACCGGATCGAAATTCTGAAAATGTGACTGGCGTCACTGTTTAAGGAAATCGAAGAATGTATATTTGATTGAAATCATGAGCAGGAAGGTTTTGAAGTTTGCCCTGGTGTGCCTGATTTGTATCGGCATCATTACCTTACTGGTCCTGCTTGTGAAAACATTGTCTAACTAAAATTATAGAAGATGAAAAAGAATATGGGAACTGCGGACCGCGTGATCCGCTTTATTGTCGCAGCCGTCATAGGTGTCTTGTACTATACCGGAACCATTTCGGGCACTCTTGGGATCGTATTGCTGGTCCTTGCAGGGGTCTTTGTGCTTACCAGCTTTATAAGCTTTTGCCCCCTCTATGCCCCTTTCGGGATTTCAACCTGCCCGACTAAAAATTCCTGACTGCAGTAAGTTTATCGGTCCCAGGCCCCTGCCGTAATCCATTGATGGGTATACGACCAAAGGGTTTTTTCAAAGCGGGGGCGGAAATACCCGAAATGACCCGGGTTTTTGCCTTCCTGGGTATAGTGTACCCGACGCACAGCTGCATTGGGGTACTGTTGTGCCAGCCAGTCCACCGTTTTGGGCGGGGCGAGGTCGTCTCCCGGGAAGCTCAGGGAGAGGATGGGCATTTTCAATTGATCAAAGAGGTAGTCCGCATTTCGAAAGGCCATCATGTAGTCAGGGCGTTTTCCCCACCGCCTCCACTGGTAGGCCATCCCCCTGGGGAGGTTTTCGAAAAGGCCGAGGTGCCCGGCGGGAAAATAGCCAAATATAGGAGTGGTCCAGGGGATCATCACATGCCAGAAAAACCACATCTTGTACTTGTGCCAGTCTTCGAAAAGCCCCCAGTATCCGGTTTGAGAGGCCACCATCAGGATGCGGTCAATCTCCCCGTGCTCGGGATTGAACCCACAAATTTGGCCCCCGATGCTGTGGGTGACCAGACTGAGGCTGTCCTCCGGTGTCACCGACCTTAAATACCGGACCGCCGCGGCCTGGTCATTGGAACCCCAGTGGGCCAGGTCAAAGCGGTTTTCCTTCAAAGCCCTGGGGGTGCCCCCGGAATCCCCAATGCCCCAGTAATCAAAGGTGAGCACCGTATATCCCCGGGAGGCGAAATGTTTTGAAAACGCGTGGTAGAAGCGCCTGAGCATCCCTGTGGCAGATGAGATCAACAGGGATTGCCCTATCGGGTTCCCGGGGATGAAAAGGGTGCCGGTAAGGGAATGCCCGGCCCGGGTCGGGATTTGTACGACCGCTTCCCGGAATGACATCAGGGTAGTTTTTCGTATTGGATCCGGTCCCCTTCCTCCAGGCCCCATCGATCGCTCATCCCTGCTTTGACCTCAAGCACATACTGTACCGGACCCCCTGAAGGGATTCCGGCTTCATTCAGGGGCTGTGCATCCCGGTGGATGTTTACAATTTTCAGGTCGCTGTCGATAAAGAGAATGTCCAGGGCGATCAGGGTGTTTTTCATGTAGAAGGAATGCGGGGCCTCCTCTTCGAAAACAAAGAGCATCCCCTGGAGGTCCCCCATGTCCTTGCGGTACATCAGGCCTGTTTGTACCTCGTAATCCGTTTGTGCGATTTCGATGTCCAGGCGGACCAGGGTGCTGTCTGTCTCGGCGTCATGCACCCGGAGTTCCCCTTCTTTTTTAAAGGTTACATCCTCCGTTCCCAGGGATTTTTCACCTGCTTCCCGACAACTACTGCCAAGGAGCAGAGCAAGGCCCATGAGCAGAAACGGCAACCGGAAGACCAGAGCTATTTCAGTTCGCATGGGAGCCGGTTTTGCGGAACATAAAATAAAGCCCCAGGACAATAAATGGCAGGCTCAGCCATTGTCCGGTGGTGAGCAAACCGAGACTTTCTTCGAACCCGCCCTGACTTTTCTTTACAAACTCCACCACAAAGCGGATACTCCAGAGCAGCACCAGGAACAGCCCGAAGAGATACCCCGGCTTGTCTTTCCGGCTGGTCTTCCAGTACAGGTAGTACAGCAGGGCAAAGACCCCAATGTAGAGCACCCCTTCATAGAGCTGGGCCGGGTGCCGGTAGGGTATGGCCGCAAGATATTCCGAGAACTGGGGGTTGTCCTGCAGGGCATGATAGGCTGCGTTCGGATCCTTTTCCCCGGTGATTGCCATGGCCTTGCCCGCCGGCATGTCGTCTGAATCCCGCACAAACCGTGTGGCCAGGAAGAAGGAAGCCTCGGTGATCTTCCCGTTGATCTCGGAATTGAAGAAGTTCCCCAGCCGGACCAGGAAGGCCCCCAGCGAAATGGGGATGACAATCCTGTCCAGGATGTACAGGACGTTGAATTCGCGGTATTTCCGGGTAAAGAGGTACATCCCGACGATCACCCCTATTGCCGCCCCATGGGATGCCAGTCCCGTAAAGCCGGTGAATTCGTATCCGTTTATGATCCCGAAGAGCGAGCTGCCTGCGCGTTCCCTGATGGGAAGGAGGATTTCCAGCAAGTGGTTTTTATAGTAGGGCCAGTCGTAGAAGAACACATGTCCCAACCGGGCCCCGAGCATGGTAGCCAGCACCGTGTAGACAAACAGGGAGTCCAGCTGTTCCCTGCTTTTGTTTTCGCGCTCGAAAATGCGCTTCATGATGTACCAACCTACCGCGAAGGCAATGATCCAGAGGAGGTTGTAGTATTTGATCTGCAATACCCCGAGCTTGAAAAGGGTATCATCCGGGTTCCAGGTAAAACCTAAAAAATACATAGTCCGGTGTTTGAGGCGCTAATATACTAAATCCGGATAGGGGATGGGTGGAAGAAGGCAAATACCTCAGCATAGTGACAGGGTTTCTGTGGGCCCCACGAAATGAAATAAAGTAAAGGGAATCGTTTGTTTTCGGGCTATCTGGCACTTTGGGCTGTATGGGTTGCTGCTTTTGGTTTTTGTTCCTACTGGGGGAATGCCCCCCTCCCCAAAAGCAAATTACCCCAATAGGCTGCAAAGAACAAGCATCTCAGGACGCACCCCGGGCTTTATTCTCCTCCTTTTCCGGAACCGGATCGTAGCCGGATCCACCCCAGGGGTTGCAGCTGGCGATCCGCTTGAGCGCGAGCCAGCCGCCTTTGAACAGGCCGTGTTTTTGGAGGGCTTCTATGGTGTACTGGGAACAGGTAGGCGTATACCGGCAGCTGGGCGGGGTAAGCGGCGACAGATACCGCTGATAGAACCTTACCAGCCAGATAAATGGTAAAACGATCTTATTCCTCATAGGAGCGGTCCATGCAGAAGCTGCAAGTTACGCTTTCTGCTACTCAATATGTAGGTTATCGGGTTTTTGGGTAGCGGGGTAAATCGGTTGGAGGTTTTGGGATTCGTTTTCGGTAAAGAGTCTGGAACGGATCAAAAAACGGATGCCCATGGGGATTTCCAGAGAAAAGCTCGAGCCCCTGCCGGGGACCACATCAACGGTTAGCCGGGTGTGTTTCCAGTATTCAAACTGATCCTTTGAGATGTAAAAGTCACAACCGGAAATCCGGCCCAGCCAGATATCCGAGTCGTCCAGCATCAAATCCCCTTCAGGATAGCACATCGGAGAGGAGCCGTCACAACACCCACCGCTCTGGTGGAACATGAGCGGGCCATGTTCCGCTTTCAGGGTTTCAATAACCTCATTGGCGGCGTCTGTGACAACTACCCTCCGCGTGTGCATCGTATCCATTTGGGTTGCCTACTTTTTAAAAGAATCCCATGGCATTCTTGTCATAGGAGATCAGCATGTTTTTGGTTTGCCGGTAATGATCGAGCATCATCTTGTGGGTTTCACGTCCAATCCCCGATTTCTTGTATCCACCGAAAGGTGCATGGGCCGGATACAGGTGATAGCAGTTCACCCAGACCCTGCCGGCCTTAATGCCCCTGGAGATTTGATAGGCCTGGTGGGTATCCCGCGTCCAGACCCCGGCTCCGAGTCCGTAAAGGGTGTCGTTTGCGATTTCGAGGGCTTCTGCCTCATCTTTGAAAGAGGTCACACAGACCACCGGTCCGAAGATTTCTTCCTGAAAGACCCGCATCTTATTGTTTCCCTTTAAAATAGTCGGTTCGATGTAGTATCCTCCTTCCAGCCCTTCGTTATAGGCGGCCTTACCACCGGCCAGGACTTCACAACCTTCCTCCTTGCCGATCTGGATGTAACTGAGGATCTTTTCGTACTGATCATTGGACGCCTGTGCCCCCATCATGGTTTCGGGATCCATGGGGTGTCCCAGTTTTATGGCTTTGGTGCGTTCCACGACCCGCTCCATAAAGGCATCGAAAATGCTTTCCTGTACGAGCATCCGGGACGGGCAGGTACAAACTTCCCCCTGGTTCAGGGCAAACATCACAGCGCCCTCCAGGCATTTGTCAAAGAAGGCATCGTCTGCGTCCATGACGCTTTCAAAGAACACATTTGGGGACTTGCCTCCGAGCTCCAGGGTGACCGGGGTGATGTTCTTGGAGGCATATTGCATTATAAGTTGCCCGGTCGTGGTCTCCCCGGTAAAGGCAATCTTGCCGATACGGGGGCTGGATGCCAGGGGCTTTCCGGCTTCAACCCCGAACCCATTTACAATGTTCAATACCCCATCGGGAAGAATGCCCTCTATGAGTTCCATCAGGATAAGGATCCCGACGGGCGTTTGTTCCGCCGGCTTCAGCACGACGCAATTGCCTGCAGCCAGGGCAGGGGCCATTTTCCAGGCTGCCATCAGCAGCGGGAAATTCCAGGGGATGATCTGACCTACCACCCCAAGGGGTTCCGGCACATTCAGGCTCACTGTGGCCGCATCGAGTTCGCTGACCGTACCCTCTTCGGCCCGGATCACGCCTGCAAAATACCGGAAATGGTCTATGGCCAGGGGGAGATCCGCTGCCATGGTTTCGCGAATGGCCTTCCCGTTATCCCAGGTTTCTGCCCTGGCCAGGGCCTCCAGGTTGGTCTCCATGACATCGGCAATCTTGAGCAAAAGGTTGCTTCTGGTGGCGGCGGCAGAATTGTTCCATTCCGGGGCTGCTTCCCAGGCGGCGTCCAGGGCGAGTTCTATATCCTCGGCCGTGGATCGGGCGATGCGGGTAAAGCTATTGCCGTCTACCGGGGAGATGTTGTCAAAATACTGTCCTTTTACAGGTGGGGTCCATTTTCCGCCTATGAAGTTGTCATACTGGGATTTGAAAGCGGGCTTTTTCAGCGTATCCCTTTCGCTGGTTGCTGTGGTACTCATTTCTTAAAAATTTTAATTAATTGTAGTTGTTTTTTGGGTTATCCAGGCATTACTCGCCCGGTCGAAGGTCAAAGTAGTCGAAGGGAACTAAAAGATACTGACCAATTCTGTGAAGTATGTGACCAATCCTATCAAAATTGCGATTTTAACATAAATCCCCTCCTTAAATTTAGCATCTTCGCTTTTAAATGTTAAATAAATGTGTGATTTTTAAGGGTAATGCGACTTCCCTCTAAATTCCTGGAAAACCGGAAACTGGAAACGCTGGTTGAGAACCAGTCCAGCTATACCCTGGACCATGCCGCCTTGCACATTTTTGAAACCCACCAGCAAGCTGAACGGGTATTGCTCCAATTCGATCAACCGGTGCTGGCGAGTATGATCGAGGGCAAGAAGGTAATGCACCTTCGGGATTACGAGTCCTTTCAGTTCCTGCCCGGGGAAAGCCTTATTTTGCCCTCATCGGAACTGATGTGCATCGATTTTCCGGAGGCGGACCGGGATCGCCCGACGCGTTGCCTGGCCATGGCCATTTCCGAGGAGAAGATCAACCGTGTTCTGGAGTGGATGAATGAAACCATGCCCAAAACGGACCACCGCCAATGGGGTTTGATGGACTATAATTTCCATTTTGTAAACGACCCGGTCGTTTTTAAGATA
>JAWWDW010000088.1:0-6761 GCA_033719735.1 Robiginitalea sp.
CCTACCTGTGCCTGCAGGGCGATACGGGCTGCCTGGGCCGCCGTGGAATGTTTGGTCTTCGGGGCCAGGTCGGATTCGCTTTCCAGAAAGGTAGCTTCGTGGTAGAGGGTGTCCACCCCCTGAATCAGGGGGACCAGTTCCGGAAAATAGGCCGTGTCACTGCAGTAGGCGTAGCGCTTTGGGCCCGGGGCCGGATCGGTAAGCAACGCATTCGGGATTCGGTTCCCTGCCTGATCGGTGCCATCGGCACCCCGTTTGATCTTCTGGTAATACGCCCGGTCGATCCCGTATTTTTCGACTTCTGCGATCCGTAATTTCCGTTCTCCGGGGGAAAGCTCAAAGAGAAAGCCATTGGTATAAATGCGGTGGTCCAGGGGAAGGGTTTTTACCGAAAGGGTGCCATCGTCAAAGATGACTTCCGGGCCGGTTGCGGTCAGTTCGTGGAAATGCAGGGGATAATTCGTCCAGGAATCCCCGAGTTTTAACAAAAGGGTAATCGCCTCCCTGATTCCCTTTGGCCCGTAGATGTGCAGGGGCTTTTCCCTTCCAAGCAGCCGGAAGGTAGCGATGAGGCCCGGAAGGCCGAAGAAGTGATCCCCGTGCAGGTGGGAAATAAAAATGTGTTCAATACGGCTGAAACGCACCTTAAACCTGCGTAGCTGCATCTGGGTTCCCTCACCACAATCGATCAGCACCATATGCCTTCCTGCCTCGAGGATCTGGGCGCTGGGCTGGGTGACAAACCTGGGGGTGGCCGCATGGCACCCGATGATCTGCAGTTTCATTTTCCGGCTCCCTCCCATCCGTTACAGGTCGAGATCCCTTTCGATTTCCTCCATCTCTATGATGTCGCGGGCTTCCTGCAGGGACGGTGTAAGATTTAGTTCATCGGGCACCTGCTCATAGGTGATCTTATCGCTGACAAGGACAAAGGATTTGCCATTGCCCCGGTGACGGTCAGAAAGCTCCAGGAATTCGAGCAGGTCCTCAGTGGTCAGGGAATCAAAAGAAAAGAGGTTGATGATCAGGTGGTCGTTGCGAAGTTTCGGATACGCACTCTTTAGGTTGTTGAGGAACTCCGGGAGGGAACTTTTTTCCTGAAATACGATGGTGGTATTTCCTTCTTTATCAAAAATCATGGATGTCTTATTTTATCTTGGAAGCGAGCAGGTAGATCACCGCCATTCGGATCGCCACTCCATTTTCCACCTGGTTGAGGATGATGGACTGGCTGGAATCTGCCACGTCACTGGTGATCTCGACCCCCCGGTTGATGGGTCCCGGGTGCATGATCACGACCTCTTTGTCCAGGCTGTCCAGAAGGGCCTTGTCAATCCCGAACTGGCGGGCGTACTCCCGGGTGGTGGGGAAATAGCTCATATCCATCCGCTCGTTCTGGATTCTGAGCATGTTGGCCACATCACACCACTCCAGGGCTTTCCGCAGATCCTGTTCCACAGTCACCCCAAGGGATTCCACATATTTGGGGATCAGGGTTTTGGGTCCGCAAACCCGAACCTCGGCCCCCTGCATCTGCAGGGCAAAAATATTGGACAGGGCCACCCTGGAATGCAGGATATCCCCTACGATAACCACCTTTTGGCCTCCCACCTCCCCAAGTCGTTCGCGGATGGAATAGGAGTCCAGAAGGGCTTGTGTAGGGTGTTCATGGGCGCCGTCCCCGGCGTTGACAATGGATGCATCCACATGTCGGGAAAGGAAGATGCCGGCGCCCGGATTCGGATGCCGCATTACGACCATGTCTACCTTCATGGAAAGGATGTTGTTCACCGTATCGATAAGGGTCTCCCCTTTCCGGACCGAGGATTGGGCCGCCGAGAAGTTGATCACATCCGCAGAGAGGCGTTTTTCCGCCAGCTCAAAGGAAAGGCGGGTACGGGTACTGTTTTCAAAAAAGATGTTCGCAATGGTGATATCCCTGAGGGAAGGCACCTTTTTGATCGCCCGGCTCAGGACTTCCTTGAAGTGGTCGGCCGTTTCGAAGATGAGTTCCAGGTCGGACCGCTTCAGGTACTTAATGCCCAGTAAATGTCGTACGCTTAATTCACTCATGCCTTTAATCGCTAACCAGGTATACCCTGTCTTCCCCTTCATTTTCCTCCCAGCAAACCTTCACCCGCTCTTCCATGATGGCGTCCACCTGACGTCCCCGGTAATCCGGCTGAATCGGCAGGTGACGGCTGAACCTGCGGTCGATCAGCGTCAGCAACTCAATCTCCCTGGGGCGTCCAAAAGACTGCAGGGCGGTCAGGGCTGCCCGGATGCTCCGACCCGTGTAGAGGACGTCGTCGATGAGCACCACGCGTTTGCCCTCCACCAGGAAATCGATCTGGGTGGTACTGGCCTCCAGGGTTTTATCGCCCCGTCGAAAATCATCCCGGTAAAAGGTAATGTCCAACAGGCCAAAGGGAATGTTTTTAACCTTGTATTCCCCCTGGAGCAAATCGCGCAGGCGACGGGCAAGGAACGTGCCCCTGGGTTGCAGGCCTATCAGGACGGATTCCTCAAAATTCAAATGGTTTTCTAATAATTGGCAGGCCAGCCGGTGCAGGATGATATCGATATCCCTGGAAGAAAGCAGCACTTTTTGACTCATAAGAGGCGGCCGAGAAGGTTTCAATAGCAAAAATAGGCAATTCTCCCAAATACCGGGCCCGGTTGTCTTGCAGAATGCAGGGGCCTCTGTAACACAAAAAACCCCGGATGATGCATCCGGGGTTCTAGGGGTAAGAAAGTCAGGCTTGCTATTTCTTCTTGTTGCCTGCTTCCATTTTATCCTTAAGGGCCTGCAACTGCTCGTTGGCATCCCCGAGTGTCGGTTTTGCCTCGTCAGCGGCAGCTGCTTTCTTACGGGCAGCGCGCACATTCCGTTGCTCCTCCTCACGGAAGATTGCCGTATGGCTGGCCACGACCCTTTTGAGGTCCTTGTTGAATTCAATGATCTTGAATTCCGCTTCTTCGCCCCGGCCGAGTTTTTTCCCGTCCTCTTTCACCAGATGGCGCTGGGGGACAAATGCGGTGATGTCATCATTGAGTTCGATAATAGCACCCTTGTCGACGATTTCCTTGATGGCCACCTTGTGCACGGTGCCTTCACCAAAGTCCTCCTCGTATTTGTCCCAGGGGTTTTCGGTGGTCTGCTTGTGGCCCAGGCTCAGTTTCCTGCCATCCACATCCAGTTCCAGCACCTCAACCTCCAGTTCATCGCCCACGTTGACGAATTCGGAAGGGTGTTTGATCTTCTTGGTCCAGGAGAGGTCGGAAATATAGATCAGTCCGTCGATTCCCTCTTCCAGTTCTACAAAGACCCCGAAATTGGTGTAATTCCGGACAATCCCTTTATGGCGTGAGCCAACGGGGTATTTAGAGGTGATGTCTGTCCACGGATCCGGGGTGAGTTGCTTGAGCCCCAGGGACATTTTCCGGTCTTCCCGGTCCAGGGTAAGCACCACGGCCTCCAGTTCATCGCCCACTTTTACAAAATCCTGTGCTGAGCGCAGGTGGGTGGACCAGGACATTTCAGATACGTGGATGAGTCCTTCCACGCCTTCTGCCACTTCCAGGAAGGCACCGTAATCGGCGATCACCACTACCTTGCCTTTCACCTTGTCTCCTACCTTGATTTCATCCCCGAGGGCTTCCCAAGGATGTTTTTCAAGCTGCTTCAGCCCCAACTGGATGCGCGACTTGTTGTCGTCGAAGTCCAGGATGACCACATTGAGTTTCTGGTCGAGGTCCACCACCTCGCTCGGGTGGTTGATCCGGCTCCAGGAAAGGTCGGTAATGTGGATCAGTCCATCCACGCCGCCGAGGTCGATAAAGACCCCATAGGAAGTGATGTTCTTGACCACACCTTCCAGTACCTGTCCTTTTTCCAGCTGGCTGATGATTTCCTTTTTCTGTTCTTCGATGTCCGCTTCGATCAGGGCCTTGTGGGAAACCACGACGTTTTTGAATTCCTGGTTGATCTTCACCACCTTGAATTCCATGGTTTTCCCTACATACTGATCGTAGTCGCGGATCGGCTTTACGTCGATCTGAGACCCGGGCAGGAATGCCTCGATGCCAAAGACATCCACGATCATTCCGCCTTTGGTGCGGCATTTGATAAAGCCGGTAACTACCTCTTCCTTGTCGTAAGCGCCGTTGACCCGTTCCCAGGCCTTGATGGTACGCGCTTTGCGGTGAGAAAGCACGAGTTGTCCGCTTTTATCCTCCCGGATGTCGATAAGGACTTCCACCTTGTCCCCTACCTTCAGGTCCGGGTTGTAGCGGAATTCGTTCAGGGAAATAACCCCTTCCGACTTGGCATTGATATCGATGATCGCCTCCCGGTCGGTAAGGTGGGTTACGGTACCTTCCACGACCTCAGAATCGGCGGTATCCACAAAGTTTTTTGCTACGAGATCCTCAAATTCCTTGAGTTTGTCGTCTTCGACCCGCTCAATCCCTTCTTCGTACTTTTCCCAGTCGAAATTTTGCAGGAATTCCTGCGGATCTTTTTCTTTAACAGGCTGCTCTGCCTGTGTTGCTGCCGCTGTGGTTTCTTCCACCTCGGCTACTTTTTTTTCTTCAGCCATCTGCTGAGTTTTGTTTGTATCCCAAAGTACTTCAAGAGTTAAACAGCGCCTTTGAGAGTAATTCTACATGATTGGGTTTCGTCCCTTTTCCTCCTGATTCCCTGTTAAAAAGGTGCGCAAAATTACAACAAAATTCCCGTTTTTCCAATATTTTTTGGGTCCCTGGGAGGGCCTTAAAGAAATCATTAATTCTATCGGAGACCGCAGCTGTATCCCGGTCCGATTTCGTATCTTTCCTATTCGTATAATTTGTTACCAAAATCTGACAACAATGAGTGTAAAAGACAAGTACCAGCCCGTACTCGATTTAGGTGAGAAACTCGAGGTCAAAGACGGCAAAGTTTCAGTAGAAGACGGGACGCTAAAAATCAAGGGGACCGTAAAAACCCAATATGAAAAAGACATCCTCTGGGATAAAATAAAGGAGATCGGGGGGCAAAAACCCGATGACATCCTGGCCAACATCATCGTGGATGACACCTCTGTATACCACAGGCACGAGGTCCGGAGCGGTGAATCCCTCAGCAAAATTGCCAAGTACTATTATGGGGATGCCATGAAATACCCCAAGATCTTCGATGCCAACCGGAATATCCTGGACAATCCAGACATGATCCATCCCGGGCAGGTGCTGGTGATCCCTAACCTGTAACAGGTCCGAATTAAATGAAAAGGGCGCCTGGCACCAGGCGCCTATTTTTGTTTTTCCAGGACCCTTTTGGCAAAGGAAAGCACCCGTTCAAACTGCTCTGCAAGGCCCATATCGCTGTTGTCAAAGCGTATAGCATCTTCGGCTTGTTTCAGGGGGGACACTTCCCGGTTGGAATCCAGGTGGTCCCGGTGCCGTACATTCCTGAGCACTTCTTCGTAGGAGACCTCCTCCCCCCTGTCCAGCAATTCCTTGTACCGGCGGGCAGCCCTGATTTCAGGAGCCGCGGTCATAAACAACTTGAGTTCGGCTTCCGGAAGCACCACTGTTCCAATATCGCGCCCATCCATAACCACGCCTTTGTCCCGTCCCATCTGCCGTTGCAAACGAACCAGTTTTTCCCGGACTTCCGGAATTGCGGCCACTTCGCTTACGTGGCGGGAGACCTCGATGGTCCGGATTTGTTTTTCCACGTTTTCACCATTGAGCTGAATTTCAGACCGGCCATTGTCCTGGTTAACTCGGAAACCAAGCTCAAGCCCCCCCAGGTGGGAGATGAGCCCATCCCGGTCAAGGGAACCGTTCAGGAGGCCGTTTCGCAGGGCAAACAGGGTCACGGCCCGGTACATGGCTCCGGAATCGATGTAGACGTATCCGAGGGATTTGGCCAGTTGTCGGGCCAGGGTACTTTTCCCTGTCGAAGAATGGCCGTCGATGGCGATGGAGATTTTCCGCATGCCCAAAAATAAACAATTCCCGATGGTTCCCATAGGAAGCTGTGCCCATCAGGAACCCGACCCTGGGTGTCAGAGTTTCTTGGCGTTCCTGACTTTCTGGGAGGTGATGGCCATTTCAACCACCTCCATCATATCCTTCACATAGTGAAAGGTGAGCCCTTTGAGGTACTCCTCCTTGATTTCTGCCACATCCCTCCGGTTTTCCTCGCACAGGATGATTTCCTTGATCCGGGCCCGCTTGGCCGCCAGGATCTTCTCTTTGATCCCGCCAACCGGCAGGACCTTGCCCCTGAGGGTGATTTCTCCCGTCATGGCGAGGCTTTTTTTCACCTTCTTTTGAGTGAAAAGGCTGACCAGGGAGGTGAGCATGGTGATTCCCGCACTGGGCCCGTCCTTGGGGGTGGCCCCTTCAGGCACGTGGATATGCACATTGTATTTTCCGAATACCATGGGGTCGATACCCAACTCCTCCGCATGGGATTTGATGAATTCCAGGGCAATGGTGGCCGATTCCTTCATGACCTGTCCGAGGTTCCCCGTGATGTTCAGGGATCCCTTGCCCCGGGACAGGGTGGATTCGATAAACAAAATATCCCCTCCCACACTGGTCCAGGCAAGGCCGGTGACCACGCCGGCCACATCGTTGTTCTCGTATTTATCCCGTTCCATCCGGGGCGGACCGAGCACCTCCTCGATCACGTCATTGGTCACCTTTACCTCATAGGCCTCCTCCATGGCGATGTTTTTGGCGGCATAGCGGACCATTTTGGCCAG
>JAWWDW010000089.1:0-6693 GCA_033719735.1 Robiginitalea sp.
TAATCACAAACCGGCTGCCCTTTCCGGTGGAGAACAGCAACGCGTCGCGGTGGCCCGTGCACTGATCAATAAGCCCTCGGTCGTCCTGGCGGACGAACCCAGCGGCAACCTGGACTCCTCCAGTGCCGACCGCCTGCACAACCTTTTCTTTGAACTCAGGGAACGTTTCGGGCAGACGTTTGTCATCGTTACCCACAACGAAGAACTGGCAGAGATGGCAGACCGCAAGCTTACCATGGTAGATGGAAGGATTGTCGATGAACATGGAGATTAAAGCCCTGTTAGCCTTTGTAAGTGATCCCCGGTACCGCGAAGATGCCGAATTAGCGTGGCAGCAACGGTCATGGAAGACCGCACAGCTGCTTCCCTGGGCATTGGGCGTTGCGCTGCTGCTGGCACTCCTGATCGGGGGCTTGGATGCCCTGGGACCCTGGAAATTGGAGGAGCACGCCATAGAACGGCTTCTGGAAACCTATCCGGCATCCTCCATCTTTTTACTGGCTTCCCTGGTAGCGCCCATCATTGAAGAGTTCCTCTTTCGCGGCCCGCTCTTGTTTTTCAGGGATTCCCGGTTTTTTAAAGGCGCCTTTTGGGGATTCACCACGCTGTTTGCCCTGGTGCACCTGGGCAATTTCCCAGGACTCAGCGACCACTGGTTCCTTGCGCCGCTATTGATCAGCCCCCCGTTCTGCCTGGGAATCTTTCTCGGCTTTATCCGGGTTCGCTACGGATTGCTGTATGCCATGCTGTTTCATGCAGCCTACAATACCATCCTGTTGGGTCCTGCCCTACTCCTGTTTCCGAGGCCATGAAAAAATCCGAAGTCAAAGCCTTCCTGGATGAGAAAACCCGGCAGTACCAGCAGCCGGAGTTCCTCGAAACGGATCCCATCCAAATCCCCCATCGCTTTGATAAAAAGGAGGATATTGAGATTGCCGGGTTCCTGACGGCCACCATCGCCTGGGGCAACCGGCTGAGCATCATACGGAGTGCCCGGCAGATGATGGAACTGATGGACCAGGCACCTTATGACTTTGTGATGCATGCCACCGAAGCAGACCTGGGAAGGCTGGAGGGGTTTGTACACCGTACCTTCAATGCCTGGGACCTCAGGTGCTTTCTCCTGAGCCTGCGGCACCTCTATCTTGAATACGGGGGGATGGAAGTACTCTTTAACGCCTACGCCCGACCAGACGGCCTTCAGGAAGCCATTACCCGTGTCCGCGAACACTTCTTTGAGGTCCCGCACCCGAAACGGAGCGAAAAACACTTTTCGGATCCCTCCCGGGGATCCGCTGCCAAGCGGCTCAACATGTTCCTGCGCTGGATGGTGCGCCCGGCGGAGACCGGGGTGGATTTCGGGATCTGGAAGGGCCTGGCCCCCTGCCAGCTCTCCTGCCCCCTGGACGTACACTCGGGAAAGGTAGCCAGGGCCCTGGGGTTGTTGAAGCGAAAACAGAACGATGCCCGGGCTGTGGCAGAACTGGACGCAGCCCTCCGCAGCCTCGACCCCGGGGACCCTGTCAAATACGATTTTGCACTCTTCGGGCTGGGGGTTTTTGAGCATTTCGGATAGGAAGTTTCAGCCGCCGAACCCATATCCCTCCGGCAGGTCAATGGGCACGGTCCGCCCCCCCTCCCGAATGGATCTATAGATGGCCTCCACGATGACTATGTCCCTGCGGCCCATCTCCCCCGGGGCCCGGTTCGGGGTGCCCTCCAGGATGTGCCTGGCAAAATCATCCATCTGGAGCTTTTGCTGGCTTTCGTGTGGAAAGGAGATCGCACCCTCCGAAGAACGGCCGCTCAGCGGCCCATAGTTGTTGGCTGGCTGTAATTCAAACCACCCCTTGTCACAGGAAGCATACAGGCGGTTGGCAGAAGCGTTGTGGGAGGTCATCATCTGCCCCACCGTTCCCCCGGGGAAGGTAAACTGGGCCGTAATGGTCTCGTCGGTTTGTTTGAAGTAGCCCGGTCTGGTGCTGAATTCCTGGGCACTCACAGAAACCGGGTTTTTCCCGCAGCTGTAAATACAACTCTGGATGGCATAAACCCCCATGTTCATCAGGGCGCCCCCACCGGAAAGGGCCTTGTTCAGGCGCCACTGATCGGGATTCCCCCCGGAGATATAGGCCGCATCTGCAGACACGAAACGAACCTGCCCGAAGGTATTTTCCCGCACCAGCCTTTTGATTTCCCGCGTGTAGGGTTCCGAATGCAGGCGGTATCCCATGCCGAGCTTGACCCCTGCCCTTTTACAGGCTTCGATAATCGCATCGCATTCGGCCACATTCAGGGCCATGGGTTTTTCGCAGATCACGTGTTTCCCGGCCCGGGCCGCCCGGATCGAAAATTCCGCATGCATGCTGTTGGGCAGGACCACGTACACGATGTCAATGGCATCGTCCGAGGCGATCTGGTCGAAGTTTTCGTAATCGTATACATGCGCCTGGCCGATCCCATACTCACGCATCCATTTTTCTGCCTTCGCGGGCGTACCGGTAACGATCCCGGCCAGGTAGCAATGTTCTGTTTGCCGCAGGGCAGGTGCAAGCTGGTAGGTACTGTAGCTGCCCAGGCCAACCAGGGCGATCCCAAGTTTTTTGCCCTCCTGTCTGGATCGCATACGCCCCATCGGCAGTGGTATGCCGGAAACGAGGAGCCCTCCGGCCAGGCTACCTGCGAGGGCGCTGAATTTTCTGCGACTGATCTGTTTCATGTGCTGGATTTTTTTAAAGATACAAACTTTGGCAGGACCGCGTCAGGGGTTTACCAGATGGATTTAGGTGGAAAAAACCACAGAAACTTCCTAAAAATGCTATTTTTAAGGCACACTAATCCACAACATTCCATGAAACAACGATTACGCGTCTTACTCAGCCTGGTTTGCATCTCCGTCATAGCGGCACAGGCCCAGGAGCGCAAGCTGCCCATAGACACTACGGTGGTGACAAAACACAGCGTGACGGCCAATGGAGAGAGCTTTTCATACACAGCTGAAACCGGCACCCAGCCCGTTTGGGATGAGATGGGCACTCCTATTGCGTCCCTTCACTACACCTATTACACCAGGGACAATGTAAAGGACAGGGCCTCCCGCCCCCTTTTGATCTCTTTTAACGGCGGACCCGGGTCCGGTTCTGTCTGGATGCACCTGGCCTATACCGGTCCAAGGGTGCTCAAAATCGATGAGGAAGGATATCCGGTCCAGCCTTATGGGGTGGCGGACAACCCTTTTTCCGTACTGGATGTAACGGATATCGTCTATGTGAACCCCGCCAACACCGGATATTCAAGGACGATCCCTGAAAGCGGAAAGGAGGTGGACCGGGAGAAATTCTTCGGTATCAACGCAGACATTACCTACCTGGCAGAATGGCTGAACACCTTTGTGACGCGCCATAACCGCTGGCGGTCCCCCAAATACATCATAGGGGAAAGCTATGGCGGGACCCGGGTTATGGGGTTGTCCCTGGCCCTTCAAAACCAGCAATGGATGTATCTGAACGGGGTGATCATGGTTTCCCCTGCAGATTACAAGGTGATCCGTGTAGGAGGGCCTGTCAGCAGCGCCATGAACCTGCCCTACTACACCGCCGCCGCGTGGTACCAGAAAGCCCTGCCCCCTGCCCTGCAACAAAAGGACCTCCTGGAAATCCTTCCGGAGTCTGAAAAGTTTACGATTGATGAACTTATCCCGGCCATCGCCAAAGGGGGCTTCATCGAAGATGCCGAGCGAAACGAGATTGCCGAACGGATGGCCTATTATTCCGGACTGACAAAAAAGGAAATCCTGGACCACAACCTGGACGTCCCCACCTCGTATTTCTGGAAAGCCCTGCTGCGCGACCGATCCGGCTATACGGTCGGCCGCCTGGACAGCCGGTACCTGGGGATCGACCGGATGCTCGCCGGGACCCGGCCGGATTACAATTCCGAACTCACTTCCTGGCTGCACAGCTTTACCCCAGCCATCAACTACTACCTGCAGGAGGTATTGAACTTCAAGACAGACATCAAGTACAACATGTTTGGCCCGGTCCGGCCCTGGAACAACGAAAATGACAACACCAGGGACGACCTCAGGCAGGCGATGGCACAGAACCCCTATCTGAATGTCCTGATCCAGTCCGGCTATTACGACGGGGCGACCACCTATTTCAACGCGAAATACACCATGTGGCAGGTAGACCCGAGTGGCCGTATGAAAGACCGCTTTGAGTTCAAAGGCTACCGCAGCGGGCATATGATGTACCTGCGCAGGGAAGACCTCAAAAAGGCCAACGAAGATCTGAGGGCCTTTATAAAAAGGACGATGGCAGGCGGAAAAAGTGCCAAATATTAATCCTCTATCATGAAACACTATTGCTTATTTCTCATCGGCTTGCTTGCGATCTTCGGGGTCGCGGCCCAAAAAATCCCCCCGGCGGACTGGCAGATCAAAACCGCCCTGATGGCAGTGCCCTCAGATTACCGGGATGGTGCCAAGGTGTATGGATATGATCAATCCGGGAATTTGGTCACCCTGAGGGAAGGCACCAATGCCTACATTGCCCTGGCCGACAATCCGGACAACGAGAATTTTTCAACCGCGGCCTACCACAAGGACCTGGAGCCCTTTATGGCCCGGGGGCGCCAATTGCGGGCGGAGGGGAAGGCCGCAGACGAAATCTTCAAAATCCGGGAGCAGGAGGTCAGGGATGGAAAATTGTCCATGCCCGACAAAGCGACCCTCTGCGTATTCTCCGGGTCGGTAAATGCAGAAACGGGTGAAATTGAAAACCCCTATGTGCGGTATGTGTTTTACGTTCCTTTTGCCACCGGGGCCTCCACCGGCCTGCCCACCACGCCCACCCCACCGGGGCATGCCTGGCTTATGGACCCTGGCACACACCGGGCACATATCATGATTACCCCCCCGAAGGAAAAGCAATAACCCTTTAGGGAGGGGGAGGCGTAGCCGGGGCGAACCTATCAAAAATAGTTGGGCATGAGAATCTCCAAGATTTCCCTTAGCGGGCTATGCGCGCTGTTCTCGTTTCTGGGAACCGGGTCAGCCCTGTCCCAGGACTGGCCAAACCTGAAGGAATACAAGGCCGCAAACGCGGCCCTGCCGGCCCCGGGACCAGAAGAAGACCGCATCGTCTTCATGGGAAATTCCATTACCATCGGCTGGCTGCACACGGCACCGGAGTTCTTTGAAGGCAAACCCTTTGTAAACAGGGGGATCGGCGGGCAGACCACCCCACAGATGCTGCTGCGTTTTCGCCAGGACGTCATCGACCTGAAGCCGAAGGTGGTCCTGATCCTGGCTGGCACCAACGATATTGCCGGCAATACCGGACCCATAACCCTGGAACAGATTCTGGACAACCTGAAATCCATGGCCGAACTGTCCCTGGCCCACGGGATCCAGCCTGTGTTGTGTTCCGTGCTCCCGGCCGAGGACTACCCCTGGCGTCCGGGATTGCGTCCCGACCTGAAAATCCCACGCCTCAATGCGATGATTCAGGAGTATGCAAAAGAGCGGGACCTGGTGTATTTGGATTATTTCTCCGCCCTGGCCAACGAGCGAAACGGACTGGACACTTCCCTGGCCGAAGACGGGGTCCATCCGACACGCAAGGGGTACAAACTCATGGCGCCCCTGGCTGAAAAAGCCATTCAAAAAGCCCTGGGGAAAGTCCGCTGACCCAGGCCATACCAGACCATGAAGCCCCTGCTGAGCCTGCTGATGCCTTTTAAAAACACGGCCGAATTCCTGCCCCAGTGCCTGGAGTCGGTTTGCCAACAGGACTATGAACACTGGGAACTTATCGCCGTAGACGACCACTCTAGCGACCCGGGCAGGGACCTCATCCAGCAATGGGCAGCAAAAGATTCGCGGATCCGCGTGTTACCCAACCGGGGGGCGGGAATTATCCCGGCCCTCAGGACGGCCCTCTCCCATAGCCGGGGGGAGCTGGTCAGCCGAATGGATTCTGATGATAAGATGGCGCAGGGCCGGCTGCGGGACATGGCGGGCCAGCTCCAGCAGCACGGGAAGGGCCATATCGCCCTTGGGCTGGTCAGGTATTTCTCCCACCGCGGTATTTCAGACGGGTATGCCCGTTATGAACGCTGGCTGAACGGGCTGACCCGCAGGGGATTGAATTTTGAAGAACTCTACAAGGAATGCGTCATCCCCTCTCCCTGTTGGATGGTGTTCCGGGAGGATCTGGAAACCTGTGGGGCCTTTCGTCCCAACCGGTACCCGGAAGACTACGACCTCTGCTTTCGGTTTTACGAGGCCGGGTTAAAATGCCTCCCTTCCTCCCGAATCCTGCACTACTGGAGGGATTACGACCACAGGACTTCCCGGACCTCGGACCACTATGCCCAGAACTATTTCCTGGACATCAAACTGCATTACTTCCTGAAGCTGGACAGGGACCCGGACAGGCCCCTGGTGGTCTGGGGCGCCGGCAATAAAGGAAAAACCATTGCAAAAAAGCTGAAAGCCGGGGGGCACCTTTTTCGATGGCTCTGTGACAACCCCAGGAAAATAGGCAAAAAGATCTACGGAATACCGATGGAGCACTATTCCGCCCTCCGGGATCTGCCGAAGGCCCAGAGCATCATTACCGTAGCCAACGAAGCGGCACAGGATGCCATCCGGGCCTACCTCACGGGTCGGGGAGATGCCCCAATGGA
>JAWWDW010000090.1:0-6654 GCA_033719735.1 Robiginitalea sp.
AGAGAGTAACCTGGCGTTCCTCGAGGGTCTGGAAACCAAGGCATCCGAGGATGCGGCCAAGTACGCGGCCCTGTATGAGGATGCTCAGAAAATCAAGCAAATCTCCCAGGAGTATTACGACTACCTGGAAAACCTGAAACAATCCATGGTTTCGGAGATCGAAGACCCGACGGATTACCAGGTAATGGACAAGTCGGACTATCTGGATCAGAAGTTTTTCCAGGGCGATAACCTCGCTCCGGAAGGCAAAAAGTTCATGGAGCAGCTCAACGGCTACCGCGATCAGGTTCTCGCCATCGTTGGCGAACAGTTCCCGGACGTTGCCGACGAGGCTAAAGCCCGCTTTGAAACGGGGGATGCCAACGGAAAGGTGGAGCGTCGTGACGGAGTCAAAGTAGACTGGATCAACTACCACTACGAAGGCTTCCCGCTGATTGCTTCCCTGACCAAGCTGACTGCATTGCAGGCAGACATCAAGGCAACTGAGGAAGATGCCCTGAAGGCGATGCTGCAGGGAGAGCTCACCGAGCAAATCTCTTTGGCGAACTTCTCCACCCTGCTTGAGGCTGAAAAATCTGCCTTCTACGCCGGTGAGAAATTCAATGGGAGCATCGTTCTTGGAAAGACGGATAAATCTGCGAAGCCTGTACGGGCCGATCTCAGCCTGGATGGAAGGAAACTGACCGAAGGCAGGGATTACCAGCTGCAGGAGGGAGGCGTTAAAATGCTGATCGGTGCGGGCAACCCCGGAGACCACGAAATCACCGGGACCCTGATCTACATGCAGGACGGACAGGAGAAAGAAGTTCCCGTGAAGAACTCCTTCTCCACCATCTCCAAGCCGAATGCAGCTGTGATTTCTGCGGATAAGATGAACGTGGTCTACCGTGGGGTAGCCAACCCGATGACCATCTCCATCCCGGGAATCCCGAACAACAAGGTGAGTGCTTCGGCCCCCGGCCTGAGCAAGCGGAGTGGTAGTAATTACGTTATGAACCCGGGTACCGGGCGCAACGTGACCATTACAGCTTCTGGTATCCTGCCTGACGGGCAACGGATCTCCACCAAATCGGAATTCCGGATCAAGGACATCCCACGTCCAACCGGATCTGTCCGTGGAGAGACCGGAAGCGTGAAAATGGGCAAGCAAAACCTGGAAATTTCCACAATTGGTGCGGTACTGGAAGACTTTGATTTCGACCTGAACCTGCAGGTGAAAGGATTCAAATTCAAGGTCCCCGGACAACCCACCGTCAGTGTAAATGGAAACAAACTGGATAGCAGGGCGAAGGCTGCCCTGAGGCGCGCCAAGCGCGGTGATGCCGTTCAGATCTTTGATGTCCAGGCTGAAATCACGAACAACAGGAGTTATAAGTTGAAGAAGGTGTCTCCGGTTATTGTGGAGATCACGAATTAAGATTGTGTTTATCAATGAACCCGGTGCAGTTGCCCCGTAAGGGAATGCTGCACCGGATTTAAAGAAACCTAAGCAATGAATTGGAAACGAATTTTTATGGTCGGAGCAGTAGCGGTTCTTCCGTTGTCGGCAATGGCCCAGGCGAACATCCTGAACGCCAAAAAGCCGGAGGAGATCGGCATCCGCACCGAGGAGCAGAAATCCATCGACAACGATGCCCCCCTGGAATACGGCTATGTGGATGACAGGGATATCCTCTGGTCCAAGACCGTATGGGAGACCATCGACCTGGATGAGCGTGTAAATTTCCCGCTCTATTATCCTACGGATACCGTGGATATCGGTTCTGACCGCCGTTCCCTTTACCAGGTTCTGATCAGGAACCTCAAGAACGGCAACCTGGAAGATGTCTATGTGGATTCCTACTTCACGGAAAAGCGGAAGTACGAGGACCTCAAGGCCACCCTTATGAAAGTGGATACCACGGACCTCGGGTATGAACAAGTCAACGCTGGGGAACCGGTTTCTCCCGAATACATCAACAGAAGGAGCATTACGGCAGCAGACATTGTGGAGTACCGCATCAAAGGGATCTGGTATTTTGACAAACGCCAGGGAGAACTGAAGTATCGCATGCTGGGGATTGCCCCTGTGGCACCGGACGTCAACTTTGTCGACGATGACAGCATGGCCCCGGAAGATGCCCTGGTGCCGCTGTTCTGGGTCTGGTACCCGAGTGCACGGCAAATCCTGCATGATGCCAAGGTATTTAATGCGAACAATTCAGCCATGCCGATCTCCTTCGATATGTTGTTGAACGCCAGGCGTTTCAACGCCGTGATCTACAAGGAGGACAACGTCCATGGAGACCGTCAAATCCGGGATTACATCGCAGACAACGCCCTCTTCCAGTTACTGGAAGCACAGCGAATCAAGGAAACGATCCGCGATCGCGAACAAGACATGTGGGCTTACTAAGTCCTTTCCAATTCAAACGCATAGCAGCCCCGACCAAAGTGTCGGGGCTGCTTTTTTGGTGCCCGGCAACTGAGGGAATCTTCCCTACCTTTGCAGTATGCTGGATTATATCATCGTCGGATCTGGTCTTGCCGGGGTAGCCATGGCCGAAACCCTGTTGGGAAAGGGCCATTCTGTGCTGGTGTACGACAACCATTCCCAAAAGGCCTCCATGGTGGCCGGCGGACTTTACAACCCCGTGGTGCTCAAGCGCCTCAACCTTTCCTGGGAGGGGTCCCGGCTGATGGGCTTTTCCATCCCCTTTTATGAAGCCCTGCAGGCAAAGCTGGGGGTGGAATTTGACGAAAAACTCCCGGTAATGCGCGTTCTTGCCACTGCCAGGGAACAGAACGACTGGTTTCAGGCAGCGGACCAGGCAGGGTTGTCCGAATTCCTGGTCCCACGGATTGAAGCCAATACAAACCCCTGCCTGGAAGCCCCTTTTGGACTGGGGGAGGTACGACATACCGGGCGGATCCACACTGCCCGGCTTCTGGCTGCCTATCGGGAGGCCCTGGCCGGGTCCGGGAACCTCCGGGAAGAGGTCTTTGAGCATCAATACCTTGAAATTGAAAAGGAAGGGGTCCGTTACAAGGGGATGAAGGCCCGGGGCATCGTCTTTTGCGAGGGGTTTGGCCTTCGGCAGAACCCGTATTTCAAATACCTTCCCCTGAACGGTAACAAGGGGGAACTGGTCCGGATCCACGCTCCGGCCCTGAAAGCGGCCCGGGTGATCAAGTCCGGGGTCTTTCTGATCCCCCTGGGGGAGGACCGTTATCTGGTGGGGGCTACCTATTCCTGGAAAGATAAGAGCCCCGGCCCCACGGAGGCGGCCCGGGAAGAGATCCTCACAAAGCTCAGGAAATTCCTGCGATGCGATTTCACCGTGGAAGGGCAGCAGGCGGGAATCCGGCCCACCGTGCCGGACCGGCGCCCCCTGGTGGGAAGGCACCCACGACTGCCCCAATTGTATGTCCTCAATGGCCTGGGGTCCCGGGGGGTGCTTATAGCCCCCTATGCAGCCCAGTGCCTCTACCGTTTAATGGAACAGGGTACCGCCCTCCCGGAAGCCATGGATTGTGCCCGTTTTGGCAAGCGGTATGAAAAAGCCGGGGGGTACCCCTGAGCTATTCCAGGATATTTTCGGATTTTTGCAGGCGGGTTCCCCGGAGGGGCCCCTGTCTGAACACCTATGTTAAACGTACACGACTTATCGGTTTCCTTTGGTGGGGAAACCCTCTTTGAGGGCATTTCCTTTCGCCTGAATCCCGGGGACCGGGTGGGGCTGATCGGGAAGAACGGGGCCGGGAAGTCCACGCTGCTCAAGCTGCTGGCCGGCGAGATGCGGCCGGACGGGGGTACCCTGGCAATGGAAAAAGGGATTTCCATAGGATACCTGAAGCAGGACCTGGAATTCCAGCACGGCAATACGGTCCTGGAGGAAGCCTACCAGGCATTTGAGGAAATCCTGAGGCTGGAGGGGGAGTTGGAGCGTATCAACGGCGAACTCGCCCGGCGGGAAGATTACGAAAGCGAGGCCTACCACGACCTGATGGTCTCCCTGAGCGACCTGACCCACCGGTACGAGCTCATCGGTGGATACAGTTATCAGGGGACCACGGAAAAGATCCTGCTGGGGCTGGGGTTCCTCAGGTCGGATTTTGATAAACCTACGGAGACGTTTTCGGGGGGCTGGCGCATGCGGATCGAGCTGGCCAAGCTGCTGTTGCAAGACAATGATTTGTTGTTGCTGGATGAGCCCACCAACCACCTGGACATTGAATCCATCCTGTGGCTGGAGGACTTTCTGAGACAATTCCCGGGCGCTGTACTCATGGTGTCGCACGACCGCATGTTCCTCGACCAGGTCACCAACCGGACCATTGAAATTTCCCTCGGCCGCATTTACGACTACAACAAGCCCTATTCGGAGTTTCTGGAATTGCGGGAGGAGATCCGCCAGCAACAACTGAGTGCCCAGAAAAACCAACAACGGGAAATACAGCAGGCCGAGCGCCTGATCGAACGGTTCCGGGCCAAATCCACCAAGGCCTCCATGGCCCAGTCCCTGATCAAGAAACTGGACCGGATGGAGCGGATCGAAGTGGACGGGGAGGACACCCAGGTGATGCACGTGCGTTTCCCGGTTTCGGTGCAACCCGGAAAGGTGGTCTTTGAGCTGGAAGGGGTTTCCAAATCCTATGGGCAAAAAGAGGTTTTAAAAGACATTGGGCTCCTGATCGAGCGGGGCAGCAAGATTGCTTTTGTCGGGCAGAACGGTCAGGGAAAAACAACCCTGGCGCGTATCCTGGTGGGGGAACTGGATTGCCAGGGTAGCTGCCGTCCCGGCCACAACGTGCAATTGGGGTATTTTGCCCAGGACCAGGCGGAGCACCTCGATGGGAACCTCACCGTCGAGGATACCATGCTCCAGGCGGCTACCGAAGCCACCCGCCCCAAGGTTCGGGATATCCTGGGGGCATTCCTCTTCAGGGGGGATGAGGTGGAAAAGCCCGTTAAGGTGCTCTCCGGCGGAGAGCGAAACCGGCTGGCCCTGGCCCGGATGCTGCTGCAACCCTTCAACGTCCTGGTGATGGATGAGCCTACCAACCACCTGGACATGGCATCCAAGAACGTCCTGAAGGAAGCCCTGAAGAACTTCGAAGGAACCCTGATCCTGGTTTCCCACGACCGTGACTTCCTCCAGGGGCTTACCAATATGGTCTATGAATTCCGGGACCACCGCATCAAACCCTACCTGGGGGACATCGATTTTTACCTGGAGGAGCGCAAGGTCGCCGATTTCAGGGAAGTGGAGCGGAAAGCGCCAAAAGAAGCCCCTCCCGCGGCCGACCCTGACGATTCCAAAAACACTGGAGCCGAGGCTTATGAGGCCCGTAAAAACAAGCGCTCCCTGAAAAACCGACTGGGGGCACTGGAAAACCGCATCCATGACCTGGAAGGGGAACTGGCCGAAATTGACCACCAGTTGCTGATGAACTACGACCAGACCATCGCCGAGCCGGACTTTTTTGACCGTTACCAGGCCCGCAAAAAGAAACTGGAAACCCTGATGGAGGAGTGGGAAGCCCTTTCTGAAAAACTGGAGGAATAGCCACACCAGCACCCGGGCCGGAACCGGAAGCCAGCCCGTTGACCGCATGCTGTCCCGGCAGGTTGCCGGGTCCCGGCCTTTCTGCTCCGGAGCCCGCCCCGCTTTTATGATATATTTAACGGAGCCGGATTAAACTTATGGATAGTTTTGCAGTCCTACTCACTAAGCTGCTGATATAAAGGTTTATGCGTAAAATTCTACTCTATGTTTTAGGGTTTCTTGTCCTGGCCCTTGCGGGATGGGTTTCCTTTTTGCTGGTAACCAAGGAAAAGGAAAAACGGCCCGCCCCCAGAAGACAGATAAAAACGGTTTTTACCGACACGGTACGGAACCAGGCCGTCCCGATACAGGTCCAGGCGAACGGGAACCTCGTGGCCAAGGAACGGGTAGCCCTTTTCGCTGAAGTGCAGGGGGTTTTCCAGAGTAGTGCCCATCCCTTCAAGCCGGGACAGTCCTATCGGAGAGGGGAGGTTTTGTTGCGTATCGACGCCTCGGAATACCTGGCGAGCGTACAGAGCGTGAAGAGCAACCTGTACAACCTGATTACTGCCGCCATGCCCGACCTGCGCCTGGATTACCCCGAAATCTATCCGAAGTGGCAGGCTTATCTCAACTCTTTTGACATTACCCAGACGACGCCGGAACTGCCTGAAATGACCTCGGAGCAGGAAAGGTACTTCATCAATGGCCGGAATATCGTGACCACCTACTACAACGTCAAAAACCTCGAGCAGCGGTTGACCAAATACATCATCCGGGCCCCCTTTACAGGGGTGCTTACACAGGCCGAGGTAACGGAGGGAACCCTGGTGCGGCCTGGTCAGTCCCTGGGTGTGTTCATCAACCCCAGGATCTACGAACTCGAAGTGGCGGTCAATAAATCCTACAGCGATTTTCTGCGGTTGGGAAGGAAGGTACGGCTGGAAAACCTGGAGGGGACCCAGCAATACGAGGGTACCGTATCCCGGATCAACGCGGCCGTCAACCAGCAGTCGCAAACGGTTTCCGTATTCATCGACGTGACGGACCCCAGCCTTAAAGAAGGGATGTACCTCGAAGCGACCATCGAGGGGAGGGCCGAGGAAAATGCCATTGAAATCCCGAG
>JAWWDW010000091.1:0-6617 GCA_033719735.1 Robiginitalea sp.
CAGGTCCATCCTTACGCGGCCCTTTACCCTGGATCGGCAACAGGGCATCTCTGTCTATGGTCGCCTTTTCAGGGAACGCCTGGCTGATCTTACCTACCATGTATCCGTGCTGACGGGTACCGGGCGGGGAGAGGTAGAAAATGACGACAGCCACCTGATGTATGTAGGGAGGCTGCAGTGGAATTTTCTGGGTCGGGAACTGCCTATGACCAGTTCCGATTTGGCCTACAGCGAGAAGCCCGTGGCCCTCCTTGCAGCTGCTGCGGCCACCAACCGGAGCCCGTATACCCGGTTCTCCCAGGCGGGGGGTGGCCAGCTGATCGGGTATGAAGACGGGGAGGCGGGGCAGTACCGGGTAAACCAGGGGATGGTGGAAACCGCCCTGATGTACCGCGGCCTTTCCTGGCAGAACGAATTCCACTGGAAACAGATCAGTGACCGCATCAACGGTGGGACCACCGGCCTTTGGGGAAGTTATTACCAGCTAGGGTATTTCTTCAACAACCTTTGGGAAGTTATCCCGGAGGACCTGGAGCTTTCCGCCCGCTATGCCCGCTATGTGCCGGACACGGACTTTTCGGAAGTGTTCGAAGAAGAATTTACCTTCGGCCTTAACTGGTTTTTCAATGGACACCGGAACAAGCTCACTGCTGAGGTATCCGTATTTGATTTCCAAACTGGCATTCAGGAGTTCGAAAACCGGACCCGGTTCAGGATACAGTGGGATATCTCGTTTTGACCCTTTAAAGCCTAGGAGCTTTTTCCTTTTGCAGCCTGTAGCAGGTCTGAGGCCCCAAACCCGAATTGCTCCATACAATCCTTTAGCCTGGGCAGGGGAACTTCCAGCCTGGTCACCTGTTCCTCGGAAACCACTACAATGGCCCCCGTAATAAAGCTCGGGGCATCAGGCAGGTAGACCACCACCCGGTCTTTACCCGACCGTTCCACCTCAAACCCCAGTTTTTGGTGTTGCTCCAGGGCTACCAGTACAGGAACCATTTTTTCCCCGTTGTTCTCGTAGATTTCCAGGCTGTTCACGAAGGCTTTGATTACCCTGTATCCCGGAATGGGCCCCAGTATTTTTTCTTCCAGGTACTGCTGAAAAGCCTTGAATTTGGGCCTTGTTGCCAAAAGGCCCGCCAGAAGGCACACCAACAAGAGCAGGACGATGACCAGAATATTGGCAACGGCCACGCCTCCAATCTTATCCAGGGGGATGACCTCGCTCAGGGGTTGTGCAATTTTCAGCATAAGCTCATGGGCCTTGGAGAGGATGATGATCAATAAGACCAGCGGGACCAGGAAAAAGACCCCTCCAATAAGGGTAGATTTAAGCAAGCGTACAAGGGATTTCATAGGGCAGTGAAGTTAGCGTCTGATACGTGTATAGGGGATATCAAAATACAAAAAAACCCGCCTTTTGGGGCGGGTCCGGGAATTGATTCTTAAAAGTGCGCTTGCTTACGGAATAATGACCAGGTCAAAGCTCTGGGCGATGTCCGTTTCCCCGCCTGCGTCGGAAAGGGTCCCGTCATTGGGTTTCTTGGGCTCATGCCTGAGGGTAACGATCAGGCTCCCTGTACTGGCACCCTGTGCGTCCAATTCGAACTCAGTCCCCAGGGGGTTGTTGTTTCCGTCAAAATTACTGTAGGAAATGCTGGCGCTCAGGCTGGATGCCACAGAAAAGAAGAACTGATGCTCGTCGGCTTCTTCCTCCACCTCTTCGGTAATGTTCTCCGCAGGGGTTTCGGTCTCGTTCAGCAGCACGATGGTGCCATCGTAGGTGGTGCCTGCGGTGAAGGGCCCTGAAACAGTTACGACAGGAGCTTCCGGCCCGTCTCCGTCCAGATCCCGGGATTGGAGGGTAACGGTATCTCCTCCGCCCTGGGGAACCAGGGTAATGGTCATGGTAGTGATGACTTCTTCCTCATTTACCGGATCCGGATTGTCATCGTCATTGGAGCAGGAGGCCAGAAACAGTCCGGCCAGGGCCATCAGTGGTACGTAGGTCTTTAAGTTCTTTACTGGGTTTTGATAGAATAGATTCATAGGATTAAGGATTTATGTTAGTAATTGAATTTTAATTGCAAAATGATGTTCCTTCCCAGGTCATCGGCGAAATACCGGTTCCGGTTCAGGTAATCCCGGAAAGGCGTATTAAGCAGGTTCGTAACGGTAAGCCCGGTATGCAACACCAAAGTTCCCGGGAGTTCGAATTCCATTTCCGCCCGAAGCCCCAACAGGTGGTACGCCTCCGGCGGGGTATTGATTTCCAGCTCCACCTCCTGTTGCTCGGAGGGGGAGAAGACAAAGATGTTCGGCGGGAATTCGTTCTGCCGGAAAACGTAGGTGCTCTCCAGGCCGATCAGCAGCTGCTTCCATTCCGGCTTGCGGAAGATCACCTCATTTCGGGTGATGGGAGCGGGCATGTTGATCAGGGCCTGGTCCTGGCCCAGGTCGTTCCCTTTGGTGATCGAGAATTTGTGCCGGGTCTCCCAGTTTGCTGCCCATTGATAATATCCCGAAGCATCGATGCCCAGAAGACGTGCGTCTGTCTGGCGGTAGCTCCATACCGGAAACGCCCCTCGTATGGTGAATTCAACCCCGGTAGGTTCCAGCAGGATGAAATCCCCGATAAAATTCAGGTAGGGTTCCACCGTCAGTCCCCAGCGTTCCGCGGTCCGGTTGTAAGCCAGGGAAAACCGGTGGGAGGTTTCATTTCCGATCCGCAGATCCCCCAGTTCAATGCGGGCCGCCGAATGGTGCAGGCCATCGCTGAAGAGCTCCGCCGGGTTCGGGGCCCGCTGCCCGAGGGCGTAATTGGCCCTGAGATCGGACTGAAAGTCCAGCTGCCAGCGCGCCCCCGCAGTGGCCGAGAGGTTGTTGTAATCAAATACGGGATTGGTCAGGAGCTGCGTACCGAGGTCCTCCACCACGAATTCAGGAAAATCCGTGTCATACCCGCGTTCTTCCCATCGGGTGGTCCGGTAGAATTTTTTCGCATCAATACGACTGAAATCGTAACGCAAACCGGCCTCGAACATCCAGCTGGTGTTAAGGCGGTATTCCCCAATGGCAAACGTTCCGAATTCGTAGCGCTGGTAGTCCGGGATCAGCCTGCGTACCCCCGTATCCGGGTCGGCGAAGTTGTCCTGGAAACGTCCCATCAGGCCGGCGGTTACCTCCAGGTCCCCGGAGGCATCCCATGTAAAATCGGTCTTGAGGGTATGGGTGGTGAGTTCCAGGTCCAGGGCTGGCTTGTTCCGGTCTGCCCCCACACGCACATCGTACTCAAAGCGCTGGTTGTACTGAAAATCGTATTGGGCCGTCAGTTTTCCGAGTCCTTTGACCCGCAGGTAATAGTTGAGCTTGCCCAGATGGTGGGTTACCTCCTGCCGGGGCACGCCGATGTCATAGGTGAACGGTTCGATCACGGAAGGCTCTCCAGAATTGATACTTTCGATCAGGTCGTCTACATTTCCGATATGCGAAGCGCGCAGGATGGCGATGTCTGCCTGGTAGAAGGAATAATCCAGGTCCCACCCCTGGTTCAGCAGGCGCTTTCCGGCGTGCAGGGAGAGCCCCAGTTGCTGCATACCCGTATTCGAGAGGACGTAGTCCGGTGCTTCCCGGTCCCCCAGGCGTTTGAAAGAAGCCTGTCCGTTGAGGTACCAACCGGACTCGAAGGTCTTTGTAAGCTCCGTGCTCACAGACCCGCCCCGCCCGTTGGTCATCCCGTCGAGAAGGGTTTTACCAAAGAGGGAATCCCGTACAGCCACCCGTTCCCGGTCGATCACTACCACCCCTCCAATGGCATCGCCCGCATACTTCAGGGCAGCGGCCCCTTTGATCACCGATACCTGGTCCGCCGCGTTTATATCGATGTTCGGTGCGTGTTCGTCCCCCCATTCCATATCCTGCATCCGTACCCCGTCGTTGAGGATGAGCACCCGGCTCCCCGTAAGCCCATTGATGGAGGGTTTCACGATATTGCTTCCCGTATTCAGGGAGGAAACCCCGCTGATTTCCTTTAGCGCATCCCCCAGACTGCCGCTGCTGTACCCTTCCAGGGTGACCGTGGAAAGCCGTTGTTCCTGGGCCGTGTTGGTATTGTCCGGGAGCAGTTCGCCAACCACCTGAACCTCTTCCAGTTCTTCAAGGTGGTGTTCCAGTTCGAAATCCCTTCGCATGTCCCCTGAGATTTCAAGGCGGTAGAGGGTCGTCCGGCACTGGGGGTGGGACAGTTCCACCTCATAGGTCCCTTCGCACAGGCCTTCAATCCGATACGTTCCGTCGAAATCCGAAAAACCGGATTTATCCTGTCCGACGATCAAAACAGTGGCCCCTGCAAGGGGGGTCTGGTCGTGGAAGTCACGGATGGTACCGGCAAGCGTTGCATTGCACTGCTGAGCGGAAACGGTCATTTGCAGAAGTGCCAATAAAACAGAGGCAAGGATATATTTCATTATGAGTATTGAGGATGTGTTTCGGCCCGGGTCACGGGGACAAGACCGATTGAGCAGTTCCGGCAGCTATGAAAGGTGGGGTGGGGGTCGGCTGAAATTCCGGTAGTAAAAGGCTTTGGATATGAAAACCTGTGTGAATGCATACTCAGGTTGCCCTGCAATGGGAACGACAAGCGGGAATTCCGGTGTTGTTTCAGGGGCAGGTTCAAAAGGTGTGGTATGAAGCAACAGGGCAAAATCGCACCATTCGCAGTCCGTGCTGTCTCCATCCATATGCGAGACCGCATGATACTCCATGGATTTGCTCCCCAAAAAGATCAGGAGCAGGAATAGGGAGGCGAACCAATGCCAACGCTGCATCTTCATACGGGCGAAATTACACTATTCAACGGAGTTCCCGTGTTAATAAAATGTGAACGGCGCTTTGCGGTGCCCGGATTCCGGTACCCGCATCAAATTTTTATGATATCCGTGGGGGTTTCCACCAGGATCGTAAGGGCCCCGCGCAACGCAATAGGTTGTTTCATAACCGCCGGGTTTTTCTGAATCATTTTGATCCAGTCTTCTGAAGAGAAGTCATGGGGTTCAAAATGCTTTTTGTAGGAGGGGTGGTTCTGGTTGACCAGATCCCGCACCTCCAGATCCAGGCGGCCTGCGAGTTCGGCGATCTGTGTTCCCGTCAATGGGGTCTTGAGCAGATCTATTTCCTCAATCGGCAGGCCTTCCGCCCTGGCATAGGCCAGGGTTTGTTTGGCCCTGCGGGAATTGGAATTGTAGAAAAGGGTGATCATCCGGTCCGAAGTGGCAATTTCTCCCATGGCGATTTCTTTTAGGTTAGGCCGTTTTCGGCCTTATGCGTTTCGAGGTGATGTCTCAGCAGCTCCCGCAATCCCTGAAGGTATTCCTGCAGCACTGCCGTGTCAAGATGCGGGTGCCTGCTGACCGGCAGGGTCAGCGGGTTTTCGTCCAAAGACCGGTCTAGCTCCGGGGAGTTGGTCTCGATTTCGAAGGTAATGTCCGTAATCTCCTGCAACAGCTTCTTTAGCTCGTTCATATCGATGCCCACTTTAAGTCTTAACAGGATCTAAATTAGGGAATCTTGCCCCTTACGGAAATGACAGGGGTCAGCTTATGTAAATCCTCCTGATGACCCAGGTCATTGATCCCGCTGTTCTGTCCGGATTTCAGTGTTTTTTCCTGACCGGATCGAAAGCAGTTCCGCTCCCAATTGGGTTCCCGCTGAATGAATACCTTTACGGGCTCAATCTTTTAATACCCCCCTATGGTTAATAAGGCCCGAATTGCGCTAGCTGCAATCCCGCTGATGCTCTTTCTGGGATGTGGGGAACCCTCCGGGCTCATATCGGGCAGGGAGACGGTTTCCGTGGAGGAAAGCCTGGAGTATTTCCTGTATTATCCCCCTGAGTATCCCACGAAGACAAACGAGAAGTTTCCCCTCCTGCTCTTTCTGCATGGAGGGGGAGAATCCGGAGCCTCCCTGGAGCAGGTCCGGAAAAACGGCCTGCCGAAGCTCATTTCGGAGGGAGCGGAATTTCCATTCATGATCCTGGCACCCCAAAACCCACACAAAAAGCAATGGTGGAACATTCGGGCGGTGATGGCCCTTTTGGAAAAGGTTATTTCCGACAATCGGGTAGACCGCAGCCGGATTTACCTCACGGGCCTTAGCCGGGGCGGGAATGCCTGCTGGGAGCTGGCCACCCAGTTCCCGGATACCTTTGCCGCCATGGCCGTGGTATGCGGAATGACCCCTGTTCCCTATGCCCACTGGATTGACCGCAACCTGCCCATATGGGTTTTCCACGGGACCGAGGATCCGGTCATCCCTTTTTCGGAATCCCGGGAAATGGTGGAAAAACTTCAGAAAATGGGTTACCAGGTAACGCTTACGGCCTATGAGGGTGTGGGCCACAATTCCTGGGAACGGGCCTACAAGGAGGAAGGGTTGTATGATTGGTTTTTGGAGCATTCCAGACCGGATTTGGAGTAGGCAGTGGGCAGTGGCAGTTGGCAGATAATTTATCGAACCTTGAACGTTACAACTCTGAATGGAGCCTAGTGAATCGTCGCTGCCACAATCCCCAGGCTTCTGAGCTTATAAGGGACTGTTAACTCCAAACTGCAGGGAAG
>JAWWDW010000092.1:0-6611 GCA_033719735.1 Robiginitalea sp.
GATATAAGGAAACAGGGCAGCCTCATTTCCAACGCCCTCCCCTACATCGCAATTCAGATCAATACGGTGTGTTTTCAACTTCAGGTACTGAGAATTCTAAAGATACTCCAAATCCCCAAACCGGTAACCAGGATCAGCACCAGGGAGGTGACGACATTCTGAAAACGGGTATTCCCGTTCCCCTTCATCAGGTTCGGCTGGTTGACGGCCCACCAGAGGAAAACTGCGATCACCGGGAGCAGGATACCATTGGCCACCTGGGCAAAAAAGATGATTTCCAGGGGACGAAAATCCAGGCTGAGGGTACCAACCCCAATCAACAGGACCAGCATCCAGACCATGCGGAAACGCCAGTCTTTACGGTCCGCATCCCAGCCAAAACACTGACGGGCCACAAAGGCGGCTGCCAGGGGTGCCGTAATTGCGGAGGTGATCCCTGCCGCAAAAAGACCAATCCCCAGCCCGTATCTCGCCAGGCTCCCGTACAACGGCTCCAGACCCATAGCCAGATCCATAACCCCCTGAAGCGTATGGGTGGCACTGCCAGCGGCAGTTACCAGGAAGGCCATGGAAACCAGTCCACCCACAAGTACGGAGATGCCGATGTCGGTGCGCAAGGCACCCAGGGCCGTTACTGATCCCCATTTCTCACTTACCAGGGAGGTATATAGGAAGAGGTTATAAGGTACGACGGTGGTACCAATCAGGGCCACGACGGTAAGCAGGTTCCCGGTATTCAGGTCAGGGATCAAAAGGCCCCTGAGGATTTCAAAAGGGTCCGGCCTGGTAAGGATGGCCGTAAGCAAAAACGACAGACTCATCAGCAGGACCAGGCCGGTAAATACCTTCTCGAGGCTCCGGTAGTTCCCGAACCACAAAAGAAGAAACGCCAGCAGACCTGTAATAAACGGATAGACCGCCACCCACCCTGGCCCGGCAAGGGCTTCCAGACCGAGGACCGCCCCTGAGATGTTCCCTGCTTCATAGGCTGTATTTCCCAGGACGATGGCCGATAGGATGATCCCGATAAGGAGGGCCTTGAGTACGGGCCTTCGAATCGTCCCGCGGATGAGTCCCGGGATCCCTTCCCGGGTGGTAAGGCCAAGGCGTCCTGCCATTTCCTGAAGTACCAGGGTAGCCAGTATGGATAGGAGTAACGCCCATAACAACCCGAGTTTCCAGTCTACCCCTGCACGGATACAGGTAGTTACGGTTCCCGGTCCTACAAATGCCGCGGCAACGAGCATGCCCGGCCCTGCCTTTTTAAACATCTTTAAGGGTCTGGTTCCGCCTAAAGATAGCCATTCTGATTTCTTCGGATTGGCTTATTTGTGAAAGGCCAGAAGTGCAGTTCATCTAAAAACCCCGGGATACATACTCCCGGAAATGCCATACGTCGAAATCTGTATAATATTTCCGCAGCTGCCCGGTTATTAATTTCCAACACCTGCAGAATTCGAGCCTATGACCTGTCTTGAGTGCGAAAAAGAACTCAGCTATATGGACCACCGGAAGTCCATGGAATTGTTTCAAGCGGAATTGTGTCCCTACCACCGAAAACGACTGGAACGCCTTCTGGCCAAAAGTGAACTTCCCGTAGAGGCCGTGATCCTCTATTACGGACTCAGGCAGAAAGGGATCCGGCCGATGCTGGCCTGGTGGGACGGCAAAAAGACCGTAGACCTGGCCATCTCCCGGATCCAGCTGAATATTGAGATCGACCGCGGGTATGAATCCCTTTCGCACCAGCAGGCGATGCAAGAGCTGGAATCGAACCTGTTCGATTTCAGGGATGGATTCACCCATATCCGGATCCCACGCCATCTGATCCGCAGTCATGCAGGGGAGACCGTGGACATACTCCTCAGGGTCATGCAAGACCTGAGAGAAAAGTCCCGGGTAGTTTAACCACAAACACCAATGCTATGCAACCACAGGAATACCATTATACGGAACGATCTTACCGCATGAGTCGGTGGATCCTCATACTGCTTGGCCTGGCGGTCGTTATGATCAGCCTGAACATCAAGCCGCTGGTCTCGAAGATCCTGTTCGGGTTGCCCATCGTCCTGTCCGGAATCCTCGGGTTTGCAGGTACCTACCTGATCATCAAAGGCATGCATGAGCCCTTAACCGAGAAAAAGGTCATTGCCCTGACGGTCAATCTGGCCATGGTGGTTCTGATCCTGGCCATCCTCCTGAGCAATACCCTCTACGGATAGGCCCGGGAAATCCCCCCTTCTGGTACCCGTTTCAGGCCATCGATTGGGATTTAATTTGTACCTTTTTCCCAAAAGGTACGACCCATGAATACAACCGACCGAAGAAACTGGCTTAAAACCGTAGCCCTGGGAGGTGGCTTCACCCTCCTCGGCGGGGTGCAGGGCTTTGCAAGGCTCGCGGACACCCCTGCCCTCCTGGCCGAGGGCCCTGTTAAACTGAACTCCAATGAAAATCCCTTCGGGCCTTCGAAATCGGTACGGGAGGTAATCCGGGATAATTTCGACCTGGGATGCCGGTACCCATTTAAGTACCTGGGCGGCCTGGTCCGTGATATCGCCCGGAAAGAAGAGGTTCCTGAGTCCTGCGTTGTGGTGACCGGAGGTTCCACGGAAGGCCTCAAGGCGGCCGGACTGGTCTACGGATTAGCGGGAGGAGAAATTGTGGCGGCCGACCCTACCTTCCAGGCCCTGCTGCGGTATGCCGAGTATTTCGGGGGCTATGTCCACCGGGTCCCCCTGGACGATACCCTCACCCACGACCTGGAAGCCATGGAACGCCGGATTACAGGCAAGACCCGCCTGGTGTTCCTTTGCAACCCGAATAACCCATCCGGGACCCTGCTTGAACCCGGAAAACTCAGGGATTTTTGTGCTTCGGTCGCGGGCCGGACAGTAGTCTTCAGCGATGAGGCCTACTACGACTACATTACGGAGCCCGATTATCCTTCCATGGTAGAACTGGTCCGGGAAAATTACAATGTGATCGTATCCAAAACCTTCTCCAAGGTCTATGGCCTGGCAGGCATGCGCCTCGGTTACCTGATCGCACGGCCCGACATCGCCCAGCGCCTGCGTCAGGCCCTGATGGCCAATACCAATACCCTGGCCATCCTGGCGGCCAGGCAAGCCCTTAAAGACACTGAATTCTACAAATTCAGCCTCGCACAGAACGAAAAATGCAAATCGTGGATCTATGGCGAGCTGGATCAAATGGGGCTCCCCTACCTTAAATCCCATACGAATTTTGTGTTCTTTAAAAGCGGTGTGCCCATTGAGGAACTCATAGGGAAAATGGCGGCAGAGGATGTTCAGATCGGGCGCCCCTTCCCACCCCTGCTGGATTGGGCCAGGATCAGCACCGGCACCTTTGAAGAAGTCCAGGCGTTTACCCGGGCCCTAAAAAAAGTAATGGCCTAACCCCACCGGCCCAACCTGAAACCAAAATACACAACCAACCGATATGAAGAAACTCCTCTATGCCCTGCTGGGACTGGCCGCAGTCCTGGCTGCCGTCCTGCTGTTCAACACCCTTTCGCTGAATTCTCGTCAGGTGGCCCCTGAAACGCTTGAGAAACCAGGCATTCCTGAAACCGTATTCCAGAATCTTTCGGGGGCGGTGCAATACCGTACGATCTCCTTCAGCGAAGATACCGAACCGGATTCGGCCGCTTTTTACGGTTTCCATCGGTACCTGGAACGTACCTTTCCGCTTATACACCAAAACCTGCACCTGGAAAAGATCAACCAGTACAGCCTGTTGTATACCTGGGAAGGTTCGGATCCTTCGGCAGAACCCATCATCCTGATGTCCCACCAGGATGTGGTCCCTGTGGACCAGCCCACCCTGGGAGCCTGGGAAGCGGGTCCCTTTGAGGGCAAAATCACGGATTCACATATTATCGGGCGGGGTACCATGGATGACAAGGGATCTTTGATGGCGGTCATGGAAAGTATCGAAATGCTCCTGAAGGAAGGGTTCAAACCTGAACGGACCTTTTACCTGGCTTTTGGCCATGACGAAGAAGTCGGGGGGGCAAAAGGCGCAGCCCGGATCGCCACCTTTCTAAAGGAAAAGGGGGTGCGGGCCGCCATGACACTGGATGAAGGCGGCTTCATCGCAGAAGACATGATCCCGGGGATCGAAAGCCCCGTGGCCATGGTCAACCTGGCGGAAAAGGGGTTTGCCTCCTTCAGGCTTATCGTCGAAACGCGGGGCGGCCATAGTTCCCAGCCCCCAAAGGACAACACCATCGGGATGCTGGCCCGGGCCATCGTGGAACTCGAAGCCAACCAACTCCCCTATAAGCTCGTGGAACCCATAAACTACCAGTTCGAATATATGGGGGCCGAACTCCCCTTTTTCAAAAAACTGGCCTTTGCCAACCCCTGGTTGTTCAAAAAGCCCATCCTGGAAGCGCTCAATGCCCATACCACCACCGCACCCACGATTATCGAAGGCGGGGTAAAAAACAACGTGATCCCCACGGTGGCTGAAGCCACGATCAATTTCCGGATCCTGCCGGGGGAATCCATCGAGACCGTTCAGGCCCATATCGAAGAGGTGGTGGGTGACAACATCAAGGTTAAACCCGTGGGGTTCCTGACCAACCCTTCTCCGGTTTCCGGGATTGATTCGGAAGCCTTCAAAACCCTGGAAACGACCATCCGTTCCGTTTTTCCAAATACCATCGTAGTCCCCGGACTGGTCGGTGGGGGGACTGATGCGCGGTATTTCTATGATGTGTCGGAAGACGTGTACCGCTTCTACCCCATCCGGATCGGACCCGACAGCATGACCCGCTTCCACGGCATTGACGAAAAGATCAGCAAAGAAAACTACCTGGAAATAATCGAATTCACTTACCAGTTGATCCGAAAAATGGGGTAAGTACGAGGACCTTTTTTGGGATCCGTCATTTTTGGTAATGGCCTGAAGCGGTTACAAAGTATGCTTTTATTCCCGGGGTGCGGCCAATGTCCTTCAGGGATGTAAATCCGCCACAAGCTGCGCATCGCTTTTTTGGGCATCACTGCCATAGACCTGCTTCACGATCGCATACAGGTCCGGAATTACGTTCTTGGCAAATCCCGACATATTGTTCAGAAGGACGCAAATCCCAACATCGGCTTCCGGGAACAAAGCGATTTCGTTCCTGAAGTTATTGACGCTGCCACCATGGTGCCAGATGGTCTTTTCCCGATCGGCCCCACCTTCTACGAATTTGTGGATCCTCCATCCAAAGCCATAATAAGATGATACGTGTCCGGGCCAGCGCTGGTAATACTTGCTGTGCCCCTTGATTTCTATCACCGGGGTAAACGTTTCTGCTATGGCTTCACGGCTCATAACCTCAGGGTTGTGGCCAAGCAGGAATCGCATCCACCTTCCCATGTCGGATACGCTGGCATTGATCCCTCCAGCGGCAACGGCATTGTAATAATTATCCCGGATCTTACGCACACGCCAGCCCCTGCTGGTCCTGGAATGTGGCGTAGCGATATTACCTGCTTTCAGCAGGGACTCGTGATCCGTAAAGGTGGAGCACATTTCCAACGGCTTGAAAAATCTGTTCGCAAGGGCCGTCGTGATTTCTTCCCCCGTTGCCCGGTGCATTATTTCCCCGGACAAGGCATAGAGGGCATTCTGGTAGCTGTAGAGCTCCCCGGGTTTGCCCACCGGAGTCACTTCCTTGAAACGACTGGCGATGTCCGTCAGCGGTAGTCCGGCTTCCACCAGGTTTGTATAACTGTGGTACGGAGCCCCTGAGGAATGGGATAAAAGATGGGCGAGCGTTATTTTCGCCGTGTTTTTTTGATCTCCCAGTTGAAATTCAGGGAGGAACTCATTGACCCGCATTCCCCAGTCCAAGGCACCCTCGTTTTTGGCATGGGCGGCCAGTACCCCTGCAAATCCTTTTGAAAGGGAACCCAGCCTGAAAACCGTCTGGCCATCGACCTGCGCACCGGTGCGAATGTTCTTCTTGCCGAAGCCCCGGGCGAGTACGATCGAATCCCCCTTTACAACGCTCACGCCCGCTCCCACGATTTCTCCTGAAGCGATGGCCTTGCTGAAATAGGCTTCCACAGCTGCATTCAATTCACGTTGTTTCTCCCTGTAACGCACGGCTTCTTTTTCAGCTGCGATTGCTGCCGCATCCAGCAGGCTAGGGGTATTGGATTCAAGCGAAGAACTGGCGTGGTTCCCACTTACGGTCAGGCCCAGCAGGGAAAGGAGTACTAAAAGAGTGGTGCTGATCAGGATTTTAGTGCGCTGCTTGTAAACCATAGGTGTTTTTGGGGATTAACCGACTGAATTCTAGGAATCTCTGAATACTTAACCGATAAAATGCCCAATTATTATGCAATCCCTTTTGAATTTAGCTGCGCTGAATTTAAAAAGAATATCTTTTGGACCCAAAATTATCCCCGTCCGCACAGGGACCTGCCCGCGTGCACCGTCAGCCTATCCCAACCATCCTTCCCGGTCCAGGCTACGATACTGAATGGCTTCGGCAAGGTGGGAATCCTCTATATCGCTGCAACCTTCCAAGTCCGTGATGGTCCGTGCCAGTTTCAGAATCCGGTCGTAAGCCCTTGCGGAGAGCTCCA
>JAWWDW010000093.1:0-6611 GCA_033719735.1 Robiginitalea sp.
ATGAATTCCTGGGGAAAGATGGAGTCGTCTATTTCAGGACCACCGAAGTTCCCCCCAACAGCCAGGTTTACAATCAGGTAGAAAGGCTGGTCAAAAGGCCAGATTTCTTCGGTGCGCTTTTCCGGGGCAAACCTGTATACAGACCGCCCGTCGATGAAAAATTCAATCCGGTCCGGTTCCCATTCCACGGCATAGAGGTGGAAGCCCTCCTCGATCTCTTCCACAGGGGTCTTCATGGTGTTGACGGTATTTCCATGGCTGTCCGGGGTATGCAGGGAGGTATGCACCTCTCCAGGCGCCTTGCCCACGTATTCCATGATATCGATCTCCCCGCAACGGGGCCAGCCCACCTCCCCGATATTGGATCCCAACAGCCAGATGGCGGGCCACACCCCGGTACCGGTAGGCAATTTGGCCCGGGCCTCGAGGCGGCCGTACTGGAATTCCATTTTGTCCCGGGTGGTTAGGCGTGCTGAAGTATAGCCGGAATCCTCTTTGCGTGCCGTAATAATGAGCATGCCATCTTCAAGGCGGTGGTTGGACCGGGTATAGACCTGGGCCTCATTGTTTCCCCAGCCGCAAAGTTCGGGACAGCCGTCCCCCAGTTCGAAATTCCAGGTGTCTGAAGAGAGTTCCGCCCCTTCAAACTCCTCCCGCCAGTGATTCTCGGGAGGGGTCGGGCATGCGGACAGCAGTAGAAGCAAAAGCAAAAAAGGGGTGATCCGTATCATCAGTTTCATTTCTTTAAGATAGTGCTTTATGGGCCTGAGGCGTTCAGGCAGAAATCAGAATTTGAGTTCTTCCTGCGCATCCCACAGCCCCCAGTAGGCGCCCACATCCCCTTCCGCACCTACCTTCCAGGCCTCATCAAAGGAGGAAAAATAGAACACTTCAAGGTCTTCTTCCAGGGCCCATTTCTGGATGTTCAGGAAATACTTCAGATAGTTTTCATACGAGGGGACGGCACCCTGCACCGCGCTGCCCTGGCTGGGCCAGCCCGTTTCCGCCACGATCACCTTTTTTCCCCTGGCCGCATTGAGGGCCCGGCGGTACATGTCCTTGATGTACAAAAGGGAATAGTTCAGGTCACATCCTTCCCAAAACGGATAGAGGTTGGCCAGGATCAGGTCACAGGCCTCAGCAATTCGCGGCCGCTCCTCAAATTCGTAATACGCATCCACATAGGCTACCGGAAGGTCGGGGACCGCCTGCTTTACCTGCCGGATGAATCCCAGGAGCTCGTCTTCGGAAAGGTCCCCCCTCAGCATTACTTCATTCCCCACGGCAGCAATATCCACGTATCCGGATTGGGCCTGTTCGATCAGGTTGGCCACTTCCTGCGCATTGATCTCAGGATCGTCGCCCAACCAGGCACCCACCATGGTCTTGATCCCGAATTCCTTTGCGATCCGGGGGATTGCCTCATTCCCCTCCGTGCAAGAAAAGGATCGGATCCAGCCGGTATGGGGCCGGAGGATTTCCATACGCCTGCGGATCTGCTCCTCTGAAATGGTGTCCCCGGGTTGTTGCCCCTCCTCGTAAGGGCTGAAACAAATACCGTGAAGGCCATCCTCCAACACCTGACGGCATAGTTCCTGTAACTCCGCTGTAGTTTTATTGGCATATTCAAGAGCGGCCAATGACAATACTTTATCTTTCCTGTAAGACATGGTTTACTTGTATTTAAGATTTTCGTTTTTATCCCAGATCCCCCACCGTGATCCAACATCGCCCTCGTGGTGAAGCTTCCACGACTCATCAAAGGAAGAAAAGTAGAACAAATCGACGTTGTTCTTTTGACTCCAGGCATTGATGTTTATGAAATACTTCATGGCATTGGCAGGGGAAGGTTCTGCCCGGTTTGAACTGCTGCCCTCGTTGGGCCATCCCGTTTCCGTAATGATTACGGGTTTGCCCCGGGCTACCTGTTGTGTTACGGCGTACATTTGTTTGAGGTAGGTCGATGCCTGGCCGATATGACAGCCCTCCCAGAAAGGGTAGCAATTCGCCAGAACCACGTCACAGGCCTCCACCAGCGCCGGCCGGTCCTGAAACTGGAAGTAGGCATCCACATAACCCACCGGGATTGTGGGTGGAAGGGCTTTTCTGACCCGGCGGATGTACGCAAGGACTTCTTCCTCGGTTAATTCCCCCCGCAACAACACTTCATTACCCACAACCGCAATATCCACATATCCGGAGTTGGCAAGTGCAATAAGCCCCTGTATTTCCGTTTCGTTTGCGTCCGTATCTGCTCCGATCCAGGCCCCCGCCATGGTTTTCAGACCGTTCTCACGGGCCACCTTTGGAATGAGTTCATTGCCCTCTGTACAGGAAAAAGAACGCACCCAGCTGGTATAGGGCTTTACGACCTGCATCCGCCTGGCAATTTGCGCTTCAGATAGTATGGTTCCGATATCCTGTCCCTCCTCGTAGGGGCTGAAACACATCCCGTGAATGCCCCCACTGAGGGATTCCATGAACAGCGCCCTGATTTCAGCTTCGCTCTTTGCATCAAAATTTGTATCCGTTGAAATGTCAATCTTCAGATTATCCAGCGCATAGGAAAGGAGTTTGTCCGAGTGATAATGGGAGGAGGATGCCGGTGATGGACGGGGCTGTTTTCGCCCCTCCAGGGCTGCCCGGATCTCGTTGGCGCGTTCTTCTGTGACATCGTAGTTCCGCATCACAATCATGGCGAGTATGGTGCCCGCCATGGGGAAAAAGCAAAAGAACGCAAGGAGGCCATCCACAGCTCCCTGTTGATCTGTGGTAGGGAGGTCCGGATTAAAGCCCACAAAGGCAATAATGAGTCCGCTGAGCGCCCCTGCAATGGCAAAACCTACCTTTACCATCCACCAGTAAATAGCCCCGAAAATACCTTCCCTGCGCTTCCCCGAATTGAGTTCATCAATATCGATTACATCGGCTGTCATGGACATCATAATGGTAAACAAGCTCCCTATTCCGAAAGAAAAGAACGGTAAACCGATGATATACATCCATGGCTTGCCCGGTACGAAGAGGAAGTACAGCATGATATACCCCACCACTGAAATACCCTGGGACAGCATAAACGCTTTTTTCTTGCCCATCACCCTGGCCATCCAGGCTACCGTTGGGATTACAAGGAATGTAGTACCCAATGCCCCCAGACATCCAAACAAGGACACCCAGATACCCGATGCCGCCGCATCGCCGTTAAACAATTTGTAGACAACCACGAAAAAGGTGAGCGCGGCTACCGTATTGAATGCATTAAAGATCAGGAAGGTAGCTATGCATATTTTCCTGAACTGATTTATCTTGAAGGCCTCTATAAAACTTTCAAGTATCTTTTTCAGACTGTTGCCGATATTGGCGGCATTCAGGGGCTCATAATCTTCATCAAGGGTGGATTTGCTCCTGATAAACAGTGCCGGGACCAAGGCACAAATGGCACAGGGAATGGCAACCCAGACGGCCAGTTGGCGAACGGCCACATCCGCAGAGGGAAACCACTCCGGATCGTACATGATGACCCAAAACCAGGGAGCAATAACCCAGGCCCATTGACCGATCCACTGGGCAACCGCCATGATATCCGTGCGTTCGTGAAAATCGTCGCTCATTTCATACCCCATGGCCACGTAAGGAACGCTAAAGAACGTCAGGCCCAAATAGAAGACGATCGACCACAGAAAGAAATACCAGAAATTGTATTGCAATGAATCGGATGCATACAGCTGCCACATAAAAATGAAGGCCACCCCCATCAAAAGCCCACCGATCAGGACATATTGTCTGCGCCTGCCCCATTTGGATTTGGTATTATCCGAGATGAAGCCCATGATTGGGTCTGTGATGGAATCAAAAATGCGTGGGAAAAAATAAATCAGCGACCACATCCAGCCCGGAAATCCCAGATCCTCTACCAGGACGACCATAAAAATCCCAAGGATGGCCGGAAACATTTGATTGGCAAACATCCCTATCCCAAAGGCCAGTTTTTGGCCGAATGGCACCTTGTGTATACTTGCTGCACGCATGTTAGTTAGCTATACCCATTAGTGAACGGTTAAACGGATTCATATGCATAAGAGGCACCTTCTAGAAAACCCCTCTGCAGTTCTTTCGTGTGTAGATCACCAGGCGTTCTACTTCTTTGGCACCAGCGGGCATTTCCTCCAGCTGTAACCCGGGATAATACTCTTCCTCCTTCCATTTGGCTATAGTGGCACTAAAGAAGGATGAGGCGGCAGGATCTGCTTCATAAATGATCAAATCATAGGCTTCGCCCTTATCGCCCCCGAAACGGGTGACCACCTGCCATTCGCCATCTCGCTTGTAGGACGTATTGGTATGGTCAGATTGCGGATAATACCGGTCGTCTGTAGGCCGGATAACCACCCAGATGTCTTTATCATGGGATTCGGGATATACCCCCATGGTTAAAATGCGGCAATCCACAGAATCCTGATCGATGGTATACACCACTTTGACCGAACTGACCGGACCGCTGATCTTTAGCTTTGTACCTATGGAAACCTGTTCCATTTGGGTATTGTAATTTACCAGGTCCGACGAATAGCTGCCAAAAATCATCATCAATACACCTGCAATTCCCAGAAGGACTGCGAGGGTATTGTTGAGAAAACTTCTGCCGGAGGTTCCTTTCCTGCTGCCGAGTATTGCCACTGCAATGAGCAGGGCACCGATTACTATGATTCCTATTTTTGTTGACATCTCTCTGTTTTAACTTCTGTTTTCTACTTGCAATTCCGTATTGCTATAATTCGCCTCTCCTTGCTTCAAGCAGCGCTTTGATCTCTTTTGCCCGTTCTTCAGAAAGGCTGTACTTCCACATGACCCAGACGGCCAAACCCGCAGTCACTACGGGAATGACGATATCTGCAATTCTAAGTTTTGTCAACGTATCGGCCGTTTGCGTGGCTGCATTTCCATCAAATCCGATCATCTTCAATACGAGGCCTCCCAATACCAAAGCCAGTCCCTGTCCAAGTTTTACCACCCACCAGTACAATGCCCCAAACGTACCCTCTTTCCTGGGCATTCCATTTTTCAGCTCGTCCAGGTCACAAACATCTGCAGTCATACTCATCATTAACGTGAACAGGCTTCCCAGGCCAAAGGACATCAATGGAATCGGGATAAAGGACAGCCACACATTATCCGGTGTAAACGCCCACCATTTCATAAGGTATCCGATAATGGAAAGCACGGTTGCTATGATAAAAGCGTTCTTTTTGCCCCATTTTTCAGCCATTTTCGAGACAATTGGAATCACTAAAAAGGCTGAAATAAACGCTCCGATAGAGCTAAACCAGGCGGGCCATGTTGCTGTGGCCTCGTAACTTCCGTTAAAAATGTAAAAAACGAAAATGAAGAAACTAAAAGAGGCCACGGTCTGGTACCCATTGAACACCAAAAAGGTGGCCCCACATAATTTCATGAAAGGTTTGTTCTTGATGGCTTCTCCAATGCTTTTAAAAAGGTCCTTTAAATTGCTGAATATGGAGGTAAAGGTCAATTTCTTCCTGTTTCCCATATGGGAGGCATCGATACCCCTGCAAAAGATAGCCGGTAAAAGGCCCAGCAGTAAACAGGCTGCCCCAACATAAATGGCCATGGTTCGCACCCCTTCGGCCTGGTTGCTAAAAATGTCGGGGTCTGCAATGATGACCCAAAACCATGGCACAATGATCCAGGCTATTAAACCCACCGTCTGGGAGAAGGCCATCAAGCGGGTCCGCTCGTTATAATCAGAGGTCATTTCATAACCCAGGCCAACCAGGGGGGTGGCAAACATGGTATTTCCGATAAGAAAAACCATGGACATGATCAAAAAGTACCAAAAATTGTAATCCGAAGAATTGTTTTCATCAAGTTGCCAGAGCAGCACAAATGTAATGGCGCTGAGGATACCCCCTACCAGGATATAAGGCCTCCTCCTGCCCAATTTTGAACTGGTGTTGTCCGAAATAAACCCCATAATGGGATCGGTAACCGCATCGAAAAACCGAGGCAACCCTCCTAGCAACCCGGCCAAAAACGGATCCATCCCAAAAGCGGTCAGTAAGAAAAACATAAAGAACCCCAGGGCTCCCGGATACAGGTTTAAAACTAAATGACCTGCTCCATAGGCGGCTTTCTGGCTTAATGGGACAATATCTTTTGCTGCGGTTTTATGCTCAGACATTTTGTTGTTTTTAAAGGTTCACATGGGTTAGTTATCTGCGGATGCGGTATCAATGATGATGGTTTGCAGGGCCTGTCCGCTTATTTGTATCTCCGTAGCCTTTTCTCCAAGGACTAAGGAAAAGTTTTTGGGTTCGGATCCCTGGTTCAGAACAACCACGGCTATAGAGCCGTCCGGGTTCTCGGCCGCCGGGTGGTGGAAGCGGAAGACAAAGTTGTTGCCAAAAATAATGCGGTCGCCGGCCTCGAGCTGGCGCGGCGCGGACAGCAGCTCGCCGTTGATAAACGTCTTGCTGCCGTCGACCGGCGACAGCGTGACCGCGCCGCTTCCCTCGTCGTACTCGGCGACGGCGTGCTTGGGCCGGACGTTGAGGCCCGTGATCTTGATGTCCTGCGGCTCGTCCGCGTTGGGG
>JAWWDW010000094.1:0-6594 GCA_033719735.1 Robiginitalea sp.
CCTGCTCCACATGAATCCTGGTGCCTGTGGGAAGGCAGGTTTTCATAAGGTGCGCACCATGCTTCGGTTTGCGATCGACGGGAAGGAGATCAGGGATTTGGAGGTGGTGGAGCTGGGGAAACGGGGATGAAGGGTGCCAAAACCCAAATTCCAAATTCCAAATTCCAAAACCCAAATTCCAAATCCCAAATTCCAAATTCCAAATCCCAAATTCCAAGCACCAAGTTCCAGTGGGTGGTTTTGAAATGAATGAATTGGAATTTGGAATTTGAATATTAGAATTTACCCTGTTAAGGGCCCCCACCCACCCGCAATCAAATTACCCGACAACCCTGCATTTTCCAATCAGGGCCTCGCCCCGCCGGCACATCCCCCAACTTCGTATCTTTGCCTACTGAAACTGAATGGCGTCCATGCGGTACTTCATGCAACTCTCGTTTTTCGGCAAGCATTACCACGGATGGCAGCGACAGCCGAAAGACCATTCCGTACAGGAGGTCCTGGAAGACCGGCTTGGCACCCTCCTTGGGAAGCCCGTAGACATCGTCGCTGCAGGACGAACCGATGCCGGGGTCCACGCCCGCATCATGGTAGCCCATTTTGACTGGGAGTCCCCCCTGCGGGAGGATCTGCTGCATCGGCTGAATTCCTTTTTACCGGAGGATATCGCGGTACAGCACATCCGGCCTGTAAAACCCGATGCCCATGCCCGCTTCGATGCCCTGAGCCGTACCTACCAGTACCACCTCATCCAGAAAAAGGACCCTTTTGAGCAGGATACGGCGTATTACGTGGGCCAACCCCTGGACTTTGAAGCCATGAATACGGCCGCCGAAGTCTTGCTGGAGCATTCAGATTTTAAGGCTTTTTCCAGGGTGCGCACGGATGTGAAAACCTTTATCTGTGAGATCAGGCATGCCAGGTGGGAACCCAAGGGGGAGGCCTGGATCTTTACCATCACGGCAGACCGGTTCCTGCGAAACATGGTCCGGGCCGTGGTCGGAACCCTGCTGGAAGTGGGCAAAGGCAAAATGACTGCAGCGGATGTTAAGAGTATTATAAAAAGCCGGGATCGGTCCCGGGCCGGGGCATCCGTACCTGCAAAAGGGCTATATTTGACCGGGATAACCTACCCTGAAACGATTTACCTCACCCATGGAGAAGGATAGCGGAAAGGCATTTGACCTGTACCTTTTTAAAAGGGTGCTGGCATTTACGCGCCCCTACAGGCCAACGTTTTTCGGAACGGCCCTGGCGGCGATCCTGTTGACGGTATTTGCCGTGCTCACGCCCCTGCTGCTCAAGGAAATCATCGATGTGGCCATACCCCAGCGGGATCCGGACCTGCTCCTGAACCTCGCCCTGATCATGGGGGGCGTACTGATCGGACAGGTGGTGTGCCAACTGTTGTTTACCTACTACGCCAACTGGCTGGGGGAATCCGTCATCAAGGACATGCGGATCCGCCTGTTCCGGCAAATGATCGGGTTCCGGATGAAATACTTCAGCAAGTCTTCCATCGGAGTGCTGGTGACCCGCTCCGTGGCCGACCTGCAGCGTATCGGGGAGATTTTCTCACAGGGGTTCTTTATGATTGTCGCCGACCTTCTTAAGATGCTGGTGGCCTCGGCCATCATGATCTGGCTGAACTGGAAGCTCGCCCTGCTGGTGTTCGCCATCCTGCCCGTCATCCTGTATGCCACGCGCCTGTTCCAGCGGGCCATGAAGGTGGCCTTTACCGAGGTCCGGGCCCAGGTGTCCAACCTGAATTCCTTCGTACAGGAACGCCTGACAGGCATGAAGATCGTTCAGCTCTTTACCCGGGAGGAGATCGAGGCCGGGAAATTCAGGGAGATCAATGAAAAGCACCGGGATGCCTGGCTGAAAACAGTCTGGTATAACTCCTTCTTTTTTCCGGTAGCCGAAATCGTGACTTCCCTGGCAATTGGCCTGGTAGTCTGGTATGGCGGGCTTCAGAACATTGCCAATGTGGGCACGGAAATAGCGGGAACGCTGTTCGCATTTATCCTTTTGATTGAAATGCTCTTTCGCCCCTTGCGGCAAATTGCCGACAAATTCAACACGCTGCAGATGGGGATGGTGGCAGCCGGGAGGGTTTTCAAGATCCTGGATACGGACAGCCGGATTGAGGATGCCGGGACTGTTGCGGTAGGCCATATGCAAGGGGCCATCGAATTCTCCCAGGTCCGTTTTTCCTACGAACCCGACGAAGAGGTACTCCATGGGATTTCCTTTAAAGTAGCCCCAGGGGAGAAGATAGCCATTGTAGGGGCCACGGGTGCCGGAAAATCCACGATCATCAACCTGCTGAACCGGTTTTACGACATCGATTCCGGCCACATCCTGCTGGACCGGCGCGATATTACCGAATATAAGCTCGCCTCCCTGCGCAATAACATAGCGGTCGTATTGCAGGATGTGTTCCTCTTTGCGGATACCATTGCCAATAACATCTCCCTTGGTGACCCGGAGATCCGGCAGGAAGATATCGAGCAGGCGGCCCGTCAGATCGGGGTCCATGAATTCATCAGCAGCCTTCCCGGCGGGTATCAGTACAATGTAAAGGAACGGGGCAGCATGCTCTCCAGCGGGCAGCGGCAGCTGATCGCCTTCCTCAGGGCCTACATGCGCAACCCCAGCATCCTGGTGCTGGACGAAGCCACGTCTTCCATAGATACCTATTCCGAACAACTTATCCAGCAGGCCTCCGAAAAAGTGACCGAAGGGCGTACCTCCATCATCATCGCCCACCGCCTGGCCACCGTCAAGAAGGTGGACAAGATCCTGGTCCTGGAGAAAGGCCATGTCGTGGAAATGGGTACCCACGCCGACCTGCTCAAAAAGAAGGGCTACTACAGCAAGCTCTACGAGGCCCAGTTTATGGCCGAGGAGGTGGTTTAGGCCTGGGGGGGAACCAGGTCTTTCAGTTCGAATACCCCTGTGACGAGCAGAAGCCCCAGTATTCCCAGGGACAGGGCGAACATAAAAATCACCAGGAGCACGTTATAGACAATGGAACGACCTATCAGGGCAGGGGCCTGATATCGGTTCAGGCGCTGCATCACAAAAAGGCTATAGAGCAAGGTAAGCAAAAGCAATGGAAGGCTTAACACCATATAATTTTCAGGGGTGGTGAGAAGCAAAATCAAACTCACCGGAAAGGAAACCAGGCTATATTGGGCCAGGATATAGGTGAAAACCACAAAGTGTTCTGCCAGATTGTACCTTATTTTATTGAATACCAAATAAGAAGGCAGCGCCAGAACCGGGATGTAGAGGATAAACAAAAGGGAATTATAGTCATAGACGAATTCCGAATACCTCCTGGAAAATTCCGATGTCGGAGCATTCGAGATGCCCGAAAGATCTATTTGGTCGGCAAAGTATTTTTGGATCAGGAATACAACAAGCCCTGAAAGGGTCAGGGCAATCCCCATATAACTGAGTGGGTTCATATACTTTTTTCGCACCCCGGAGATATATCCCCCGATGACGTTTTCCGGCCCTGTAAAAAGGGTCAGGAACGTACGGGTAAACGAAGTGTCGAGATTGAATACCCGGTCAGCAAGATCTCCAAGCAACCTTTTAAAAGTAATTCTACTGGGTTCCAATTTCGCCCCGCAACCCGGACAGTACTGGAAATCCGTCCTTAGGTTGGCCTCACAATTCTTACAGGTCATGTGCTCAGGTCTTTGCGGATCATCCGGTCGAGTTCCTCCATGTCCTTGAAAAGTACGAACTCCCCGTTTTTGATATAGGAGATCAGGCCCGTTTCCTCGCTTACCACCAGGGCCAGGGCGTCGGTACGTTCGGTAATCCCCACCGCCGCCCGGTGGCGGAGGCCAAAGCGCTGTGGAATGCTGCGTTCCCGGGACACAGGCAGGATCACCCGGGTGGCGACGATGTAATTTCCCTTGATGATGGCGGCCCCGTCGTGGAGCGGGCTGTTTTTAAAGAAGATACTTTCAATAATGGGCTTGTTGACTTCGATCTGCATGGAATCCCCGGAGGAACGAATGAAATCCAGGGAGGTATCCCGCTCGACTACCAGGATGGCACCCGTCCCGTTCCTTCCCATGGTTTCACAGGCCCCGATAAGGGCATCCACATCCAGGTCCGTGGAGACCCCTTCCTGCCGGAGGAATTTGAAATGCTTGAAATAGCGCCTTTTATCTGCAAAGTTCGTGGATCCCAGCACCAGCAAAAATTTTCGGACTTCCTGCTGGAAAACGATGATCAGGGCAATCAGCCCTACCTGCATAAAGCCGCCCACCAGGCTGCTGGTCATGCGCATGTCCAGGAGCTGGGTCCCTTTCCAGAAGGCCCAAATGATGACGATCCCCAAAAAGATGTTGATGGCAACCGTACCCCGAACCAGGCGGTAGAGGTAAAAAAGCAGGATAGCGACCAAAAGGATGTCGATCAGGTCCGTGATCCTAAAATCAAGAAAATTGAGAAAGTCCAATCCCTTCGGCTTTTTGTAAAATTAGAAAAATTAACACAACCAGGGATCACTGCGCTTCCCGGAAGGCCTCCCATAGGCGGATGCACTCCACCGCCTCCTTTACATCGTGAACCCGAAGGATTTGGGCGCCCCCATTCAGGGCGAGCATATGCAGGGCGGTGGTACCGTTGAGGGCCTTCTCAGGGGTGATGCCGAGTGTTTTATGGATCATCGATTTTCGACTGATCCCCACCAGTAACGGTACTTCCAGGATGCGGAAGTTCTCAAGGGCCCCCAACAGCCTGAAATTCTGTTCCCGGGTTTTGGCAAAACCAAACCCGGGATCTGCAATGCAATCGGTGATCCCCAGCTCGCGGGCAGCAGCCAGGCGCTCCGAGAAATAATACAGAACATCCCTCACAAGGTCATCGTACCCGGTTTGTTCGGTCATGGTCTGGGGTGTGCCCCGCATGTGCATCATTACATAGGGTACCTGCCGCTGTGCCACAAGGGGCAGCATCTTTTCGTCCCTGAGCCCGGCACTGATATCATTGACCATGGCTGCTCCGGCGTCCAGGGCTTCCCGGGCTACCTGCGAACGAAAGGTGTCCACGGAAATGCATACCCCGGGAAATTCTTCCACCAGCCCCTCGATGACGGGCAGTACGCGCTTCAGTTCCTCGCTTTCGGATACATCGGGGGCCCCCGGGCGGGAGCTGTACCCGCCCACATCGATGAAGTCTGCCCCCTCTTTCAGCATGGCCTCCGCCTGCCGGAAAGCTACATAGGGATCCCAGTATTTGCCTCCGTCGTAGAAGGAATCCGGGGTGCAGTTCAGGATGCCCATAATCCTCGGGCGGCTGAGGTCTATCAGTTCCCCCTTACAGCAAATCGTCATAAATCGATACCTTTGGAATGTTGCACAGCGAGTATAAAATGGTACTTTTGACGGGGGTCCTCCCCGGCGGAAAATTACACAAATTCTATGAAGGAAACTTCCCAGGCCTATGACGAGGTCATCAGCAGGTGCCGCGAGTTGTTCCAGAAAAAGATGAACGATTACGGGCCTGCCTGGCGCATCCTGAGGCTGCCTTCCCTTACAGACCAGATTTTTATCAAGGCCCAGCGAATCCGGAGCATCCAACAGAAGGCCTCGCGCAGGGTGGCAGAGGGGGAGCGCCCTGAGTTTATCGGGATCATCAATTATGCGGTTATGGCCCTGATCCAGCTGGAAAAAGGGGTGGTCGAGATGCCCGACCTGAGCCCTGCAGAGGCCCTGGAGCTCTATGACAGGCATATTGCCGAAACCAAGGCCCTGATGGAAGCCAAAAATCACGATTACGGGGAGGCCTGGAAGGACATGCGGGTAAGCTCGCTCACAGACCTCATCCTGCAGAAGCTCCTCCGCGTCAAGCAAATCGAAAACAACCAGGGCCGTACCGAAGTGAGCGAAGGGGTAGGGGCGAATTACCAGGATATGATCAACTACGCGGTTTTTGCGCTTATCCACCTTGGGGAAGAAGAAACAGCCCAAACGGATTCCAGCTCATGAAATACCTCGTGCACATCAGCAGGGTCCTGGTAGGGGTCCTGTTTATCATCAGCGGCCTGATCAAACTCAACGACCCGCTGGGGTTTTCCTTTAAACTGGAGGAGTATTTCAGCCCGGCCGTCCTGGACCTCCCATTTTTGGAGCCCTATGCCCTGGCACTGGCCCTGTTTGTCGTGATCCTGGAGGTCATCCTGGGGGTGACCCTGCTTTTGGGTTACCGGATCCGCCTGACGATATGGACGCTGCTGGCCACTATCGTGTTTTTTACCTTCCTGACCTTCTATTCAGCTTATTACAACAAGGTCACGGATTGTGGCTGCTTCGGGGATGCGGTTAAGATGACCCCCTGGCAGTCCTTCAGCAAGGACGTCTTCCTGCTGGTCCTGATCCTGATCCTGATCGCAGGGGAAAAATTTATCAAGCCCCTGGGTACCCCCCGATTTCGGTTGGGGGTGACCCTGGCAGCCCTTATTGCCTGCATCCTGTTTGGAAACCACGTATTGAACCACCTGCCTGTGGTGGATTTTCGCCCGTACCACCTGGGGGCCAACATCCCTGAAAGTATGACCATTCCGGC
>JAWWDW010000095.1:0-6590 GCA_033719735.1 Robiginitalea sp.
ATGCCCAGGTAGTACAACACCGAGGTAAGGGCTGAAAAGAAGATGATGGTCGGCAGGATCTGGAAGGCGAAGACGTACCCGATGTTCGGGTTTTCAAGGTCCATCAGGCTTCCAAAGACAAAGGTGCTCCCGGCCAGGGTGAACTCCAGGATGCTGTTGAAGAATTCCCCCAGCAGGTTGAAAAACCACTGTACCGCGGGTACTTTTAAAATACCAATAGCGAGTATAAGCTGCACCCCCAGGCCGATGGCAACGGTTCTCCAGTTTATCCTGCGCCGCCGGGCACTAAAGGCGAAGGCGATCGCCAGGACCACTGCCAGCCCAAGGACCCCCCGTCCGAAGGATTCCAGGCTGAATCCCTGGTTTGGGATGATTTGGGCCGTCGTATCTCCCAACAGGGTGGTATCTGGGGTCAGCAGGAGGGAATCGGCAACGACGACGGTCTGTTGTCCCAGGCCGGATGCGGGCAGCAGGCACCACAGAAGGCACAGCATCCACAGGAACCTTTGAGGCCACTGCCTTTTCAAATCAGCTTTTTCGTTTGGAAATTTCATCCCGGAGTTTCGCAGCCTTTTCATAATCCTCTCCGGCTACTGCCTTTTCGAGCTCTTTACGCAGGTCTTCCAGGCTCATTTCCTTGTAAGGGGCTGCAGAGCCAGGATCGAGTTCCACTGCCTCGCCTTCCTGCAGGATTTCATCGACCATGATGCTGTCATCCCCTTCCTCATCCTTGTCCTTTGAAGAGAATTTCAGGAAAATTCCGGCCTTGTCCAGGATTGCCTTATAGGTGAAGATGGGGGCATCGAACCGCAGTGCCAGGGCAATGGCATCACTGGTACGCGCATCGATGATTTCCTCGATCTTGTCCCGTTCGCAGATAATGCTGGAATAAAACACCCCGTCCACCAGTTTGTGGATAATGACCTGTTTGATGACGATCTGAAAACGGTCGGCAAAATTTTTGAAGAGGTCGTGGGTCAGGGGCCGGGGAGGCTTGATTTCCTTTTCCAGGGCAATGGCGATGGATTGTGCCTCAAAGGCGCCGATCACAATGGGAAGTTTTCGTTCCCCCTCCACCTCATTCAGGATGAGGGCGTAGGCGCCGTTCTGGGTTTGACTGTAGGAAATCCCTTTTATTTGTAACCTTACAAGGCTCATAGACGAATTTAAAGCATGAAGAGGCTGTTAAACAACAGGGAGTCCGGTCATTTAACAGCCCCTTTAAAACGACAAATTAACAAAAATTAGCCGTTTTCAGCCTTAAATTCCTTTAATTTTTCGATCAACTCTGGCACGACTTCAAAGGCATCTCCCACCACCCCGTAATCAGCTGCCTTGAAGAAAGGGGCTTCCGGATCGGTATTGATCACTACCTTGGTTTTGGAAGCATTGACCCCTGCCAGGTGCTGGATGGCCCCGGAGATTCCGATGGCGATATAGAGGTTGCTTGCGACCGGCTTACCGGTCTGTCCCACGTGTTCGCTGTGGGGCCTCCACCCCAGGTCAGAAACAGGTTTGGAACAGGCTGTGGCCGCGCCGAGCACCTCGGCCAGGTCTTCAACCATCCCCCAGTTTTCGGGCCCTTTAAGGCCGCGACCCCCGGAGACTACAATTTCGGCATCTGCAATGGTCACCTTGTCGGTCACCTTGTCAACGGAGACTGAAGTAACCCCGAAATCCGAATCGGAAAGTTCTGGGGTGAACTCCTGAACCTCCACCGAAACTTCATTTTCGACGGTCCCAAAGGCGTTGTTCGAAACGCCTATGATCGCAGGGCGGCCCTTGAGCTCTGTAAACGCAAATCCCTTGTTGCTAAAGGCGGTCCTTTTGACCACCAGGGGATCCGTTCCCTCGGGCAGGCTGACCACATTGTTTACGTAGCCCGCCTTGAGCATTCCGGCCAGAAGGGAAGCGGTATATTTGGCATCCGTGCTGGAGCTGGTCACCACGATGGAGGCACCGGCCTCCGAGGTGGCCTGCCTGAGCATGGCGGCGGTAGCACGGGCATTAAACGGACTCAGCCGGGGTTCACGAACGCTCAGTACCTTGCTCACGCCATAGGACCCGAGGGCTTCGGGATGGTCCGGGTTGATGGCTACGGCAATGGCTTCGGTGCCTGTTTCAGCGGCCAGCTTGCTCCCGTAGCTGGCCACTTCAAAGGCATTCTTTTTGAAGGTTCCGTTTTCAGTTTCTGTATAGATTAGTACTGACATATGCTTTCTTTTTTTGGGTTGGGTTAGATTGCCTTGGCATCTTTGTGGAGTAGCTCGATCAATTCATCCAGGTTGCCGGGATCCACGAGTTTTACCGGCCCTTTCGGGGCTGGTTTTTCAAAACGGATATCCCGCGTGCCTTCAGCCCCTTCTACTGGCGCAACTACCGTGAGTTTTTTCTGCCGGGCCATCATGATGCCCCGCATGTTGGGGATCCTGAGGTCGGATTCTTCCACAAGCCCCTTCTGGCCCCCGATGATCAGGGGAAGGGTAGTCTCCAGGGTTTCCTTTCCACCATCGATTTCCCGTACGGCCGTGGCCTTATTGTCTTCGATTTCCAGGGAAATACAGGTATTGACGAAATTCATCTCCAGCATAGAGGCCATCATACCTGGAACCATCCCCCCGTTGTAGTCGATGGATTCCCTTCCGGCGATAATCAGGTCATATCCCCCGTTTTTGACGACCTCTGCCAGCTGTCGGGCGACAAAGAGGCCATCCACCGGTTCGGCGTCGATGCGGATCCCTTCGTCTGCCCCAATAGCAAGGGCCTTTCGGATGGTGGGTTCCACTCCGGCAGTACCGACGGTTGCTACATGCACCGTGGCGCCCTGTTTTTCCTTGAACCACATGGCTCGGGTAAGGCCAAATTCATCATTGGGGTTGATCACAAATTGGACTCCCGTAGTGTCAAAGGCCGTAAGGTCCTCGGTGAAGTTGATTTTAGAAGTGGTATCGGGCACATTGCTGATACAAACCAGGATCTTCATATATACGTGGATTTAAAGCGTTTTAAGATGGCCGCTAAGATAGCCATAATTTTTCAAAAATACTATGCATGCATAGTAAAAAGGTAAAAACTTTTAGTCCGTCGCCTCCCGGTTTTGAGGGATATTTTTCTATTTTTGTGGGCATTTCGAAACCGAATGGAACACCTTATCTAAAGAACATCCATGAAGACCCTACAATTCAGAGAAGCGATCGCAGAAGCCATGTCCGAAGAGATGCGGCGTGATGACTCCATCTACCTGATGGGAGAGGAAGTAGCTGAGTACAATGGTGCTTACAAGGCCTCCAAAGGCATGCTGGACGAATTTGGTCCGGAGCGGGTCATCGACACCCCCATTTCGGAACTGGGTTTTGCGGGGATTGGCGTTGGATCTGCCATGATCGGAAACCGCCCGATCATCGAATTCATGACGTTCAACTTTTCCCTGGTTGGGATCGACCAGATCATCAACAATGCAGCTAAAATGCGGCAAATGTCCGGGGGACAATTCAACATCCCGATCGTGTTCCGGGGTCCGACGGCCTCCGCGGGCCAGCTTGCGGCCACCCACTCCCAGGCTTTCGAAAGCTGGTATGCCAACTGTCCGGGTCTTAAGGTGGTGGTACCGTCCAATCCACGTGATGCCAAAGGGCTGCTGAAATCCTCGATCCGCGATGACGACCCCGTCATTTTTATGGAATCCGAACAGATGTACGGAGATAAAGGGGAGGTCCCTGAGGGTGAATACACCATCCCCCTGGGCGTGGCCGAGGTCAAACGCGAGGGAACGGATGTCACCATCGTATCCTTCGGGAAAATCATCAAAGAAGCCTACGCCGCAGCCGAATCCCTGGAGAAGGAAGGTATTTCCTGTGAGGTTATCGATTTGCGGACCGTTCGTCCGATGGACCACGAAACGATTCTGAAGTCGGTCCGGAAAACAAACCGGCTGGTCATCCTGGAAGAGGCGTGGCCTTTTGGAAATGTCGCTACTGAAATCATCTATCAGGTGCAGGACAAGGCGTTTGATTACCTGGATGCGCCCATCGTGAAAATCAATACGGCCGACACCCCGGCCCCGTACTCCCCGGTCCTGCTGCAGGAATGGTTGCCCAACAGCGAAGACGTGATCCGGGGCGTCAAGAAAGTCCTGTACAAATAGGGCCACCCCAATTGTAACGTTATCGATGCATTCCCGACCAATGGGGGTGTATCCCTGAAAAAGACACGTATCCGATTCCAGTACTACTCCCGAACGCTTTTTACCAACGACCTCAGTGGCGCTAAGCCCTGATGAATCCCTTTAATGCTGTTACAGATGCAGAAACTGCTTCCGGTATTGCTATTTTGGGTGGCCTCCGTTTTGTCAGCACAGACCAAGGTCGGCGGGGTGGTGGTGGATGAGGCCGGGGAACCCGTGGCCTTTGCCAACGTACTCTTCAAGAATTCCAGCGAAGGCACGATTACCAATGAAAATGGGAATTTCTATTTGGAATCCAAGACCCGCTATGATACGCTGCTGGTATCTTTTGTGGGGTATGCCAAAAGGGAGATCCCGTTGAATCGCCGGGTCAATCTGGGCCTGAACATTGTGTTGTCGGAAGGGGAGCAATTGGATGAAGTGGTCCTCTTTGTGGGGAAACAGCCCAAAAAAAACAACCCCGCCATCGAGATCCTTCGCAAGATCTGGGCCAAAAAAAAGGAAAACGGCCTGCGTAAATTCCGGCAATATCGCTATGATGAGTACGAGAAGATCGAATTTGACCTGAATACCATCGACAGCGCCCTGATGCAAAGCCGCCTTTTCAAGGGGATGGAATTCATCTTCGAGGACCTGGATACGTCCCGGATCACCGGCAAAACCTACCTGCCCGTCTTTTTGAACGAAAAATTCACCAAAGTATACGGGGACAATGACCTGAACCTGGAAAAACGGGAACTCCTCGGCAACCGGAATTCCGGGTTCAGCAACAACCAGGCGATCATCGCCTTTGTGCAGGACCTCTATGCCCCTTATGATATCTATGACAACTACCTGAAGTTCTTTGACAAGAGTTTCACCAGTCCGCTTTCCCGGACCGGGATCGACACCTATAATTACGTACTGGCCGACAGCGCTTTTATTGGAGATAAGTGGTGTTACAACATTATCTACTACCCCAGACGAAAAAATGAGCTGACCTTTAAAGGGGATTTCTGGGTAAACGATTCCACCTACGCCATCAAGGAAATAAACCTGCAGGTCACCAGGAGCGCCAACATCAACTGGGTTAAGGAGATTTATATCGAACAGGAGTTCGAAGTGCTTTCGGATTCCGTGTTCCTGCTGAAACGGGATTACATGCTTACCGATTTTGCCCTCAATAAAAAAGAGGAATCCAAAGGGATCTACGGCAAGCGCACCACGGTTTACGACAATTATATTTTTGACCAGGAACGACCAGGCGCTTTTTACCAGCAAAAGGCGGACCCGTACGCCCCCCAGATCCTGGAAAAGGACGATTCGTTCTGGGAAGGCAATCGCCTGGAGCCCCTCAGCAAGGACGAAAGCGGCGTATACGCCATGCTGGACACCCTGAGGACCGTCCCCAGGTTCCAGACCTACTACTACCTGGCCAGTGTGCTCGGCTCCGGTTATATAGAGATCGATAAGTGGAATATCGATCTTGGGGATATCTACAGCTACTTCGGCTACAACGACGCCGAGGGGATCCGCCTGAGGGGGGGTGTCCGCACCTATTTCGGGCAAAACGACCCGTGGCGGCTGCAGGTCTACGGCGCCTACGGTTTTATGGACCGCAAGGTCAAATACGGGGTGTCCGGAAAAATATTGCTGGACCGTAAAAACCGGTTGATCCTGGCGGGAGGAAACCGCAGGGACGTCGAACAGCTCGGACTCAGCCTGACGGCCACCACGGATGTCCTGGGCAGGAGTATTGCCTCGGGGAACATCCTCACTGTGGGGTCCAACGACCGCCTGACCAACATTAACCTGAGCACGCTTGGCATTCAAATGGAACCGGTGAAAAACCTGCGGGTCCGCTTCGGGACGTCCTTCCGGACCTTGAAATCCGCCCTGCCCGATTCTTTCAGCCTCGATTACCTGGACCCGGAAGCCCCGGGGGGGATTTCTTCCGAAATAAAGCAGTTCGACCTGATCACCACCTTGTTGTATACCCCGGGGCGCCGCACTATAGGATACGGAGTGGAGCGCAGGGACATCAACGACGACTACAGTACGTTGTTGCTGGTCTACACCAATGGGGTGAAGGGGTTCCTGCAAAGTGATTTCGATTATCGCAAACTGCAGTTTTCCTATACCAAGCCCTGGCAAATTGGCGGTTTTGGGAGGTTGACGACCTCCGTTGAGCTCGGAAAGACCTTTGGGGAAGTACCCCTGGGCCTGCTGAGCGTGGTACCCGGGAACCAGACCTATTTCACCATCTTCAACGCGTTTCCCAACCTCGATTTTTACGAATTTGTCACGGATACGTATACCTCAATGCACCTGGAGCATAATTTCAACGGGCGGCTGTTGTCCCGAATCCCCCTGCTGAGGGACCTGAACCTCAGGGAGATCATCGGGCTGCGCGGGGTGTGGGGCGAGC
>JAWWDW010000096.1:0-6583 GCA_033719735.1 Robiginitalea sp.
ATTCTACGGGGATTTTGAAGGACTGTTCGAACAACTTCACGGGAAAGAGCTCTCCTATAACAATCTGTTGGACATCGATGCCGCCGTAAACCTGATGGCAGAATTCAGGGATGAACCCCCTACCTTCGCCATCCTCAAACACAATAACGCCTGTGGGCTCGCCACCAGAGATTTCCTGGTCCAGGCCTACACGGATGCGCTGGCTGGTGACCCTGTATCCGCCTTCGGGGGCATCCTGATCAGCAACCAGCCCATTGACCGGCCCACAGCGGAAAAGATCCACGACCTGTTTTGCGAGGTGGTCATCGCCCCGTCCTTTGAAGGAGAAGCACTGGAAATCCTCAAGGGCAAGAAAAACAGGATCCTCCTGGTGCAAAAGCACTGGAACCTGCCCGACACCCAGTTGCGGACCTGTTTGAACGGATGGCTTTTTCAGGAGAAAGACCTGAAAACCGACCAGGTCTCCGACCTTACCTATGCCACGGATAAAAAGCCTTCGGACCGGGAGCTGGAAGACCTGCTTTTTGCCTCCAAGATCGGTAAGCACACCAAATCAAATACGATCGTGCTGGCCAAGAACAAACAACTCTGCGCCAGTGGTACCGGCCAAACCTCCAGGGTGGATGCGCTTAAGCAGGCCATTCACAAGGCCACTTCCTTCGGCTTTGACCTCAGCGGTGCGGTCATGGCCAGTGACGCCTTTTTCCCGTTCCCGGACTGTGTGGAAATTGCGGATAAAAGTGGTATCACTTCCGTGATCCAGCCCGGCGGGTCGATCAAGGACCAGCTCAGCGTGGATTACTGCAATGAAAACGGCATGTCTATGGTAATGACCGGTACGCGTCATTTTAAGCATTAATTTTACTACTTTTGACGGTAAAATTTGCCCGTTCATCGGGAACCTAACTGAAAGCGAATGGGATTTTTTGATTTCCTGACAGAAGAAATTGCGATTGACCTGGGAACGGCCAATACGCTCATCATCCACGATGACAAGGTGGTTGTGGACAGTCCTTCTATTGTCGCACGCGACCGGATCAGCGGAAAGATCATTGCCGTGGGCAGGGAAGCCAATATGATGCAGGGGAAAACCCATGAGAACATCAAAACCATTCGCCCGCTCAAAGACGGGGTCATTGCCGATTTCGACGCCTCGGAGAAGATGATCAACATGTTCATCAAGGGCATCCCGGCCCTGAAGAAAAAATGGTTCCCCCCTGCCCTGAGAATGGTCATTTGCATTCCCTCCGGGATTACGGAGGTGGAAATGCGGGCTGTAAAGGAATCCGCTGAGCGCGTAAATGGAAAAGAAGTCTACCTGATCCACGAACCCATGGCGGCAGCCATAGGGATCGGCCTGGACATCATGCAACCCAAGGGCAATATGATCGTGGATATCGGGGGTGGTACCACCGAGATCGCAGTGATCGCCCTCGGCGGGATTGTCTGCGACAAATCCGTAAAGATTGCGGGGGATGTCTTCACCAATGACATCATTTACTACATGCGCACCCAGCACAACCTGTATGTAGGGGAAAGCACGGCGGAAAACATCAAGATACAGATCGGTTCGGCCACCGAGGACCTGCAATCCCCACCGGACGAGATGTTGGTACAGGGAAGGGACCTGCTGACCGGAAAACCCAAACAGGTGTCCATCACTTACCGGGAGATCGCCAAAGCCCTGGATAAATCCATCCTCCGGGTGGAAGACGCCGTAATGGAAACCCTCTCCCAAACCCCGCCGGAACTGGCAGCGGACATCTATAACACGGGGATTTACCTGGCCGGGGGAGGCTCCATGCTGCGGGGACTGGACAGGCGACTCTCCCAAAAGACCGACCTGCCGGTATACATCGCAGAAGATCCGCTTCGGGCAGTGGTGCGGGGAACGGGCATCGCACTGAAAAACCTGGAGCGATACAAGAGTATCCTTATAAAATAACCCGGGCGGGAAGCACCCCGATGGAACCTTCCTGCCAGACGTACTTAGGGCACGTGCATGCAACGCATCATTAATTTTATACTACGCAACAAAAACACCCTGCTCTACGCACTGCTCCTGCTCATCTCCCTCTTCCTGACCATCCAGAACAATGACTACCACCGCGCCCGGTACTTCACTTCGGCCAACTGGCTGAGCGGAACCATCTATAATTCCTACTCGGGTGTCACCCAGTACTTTGACCTGAAGGCCCAGCGGGATGCCTTACTGGAGGAGAATAAGCGGTTGCAAGAGCAATTGTACAATCGGCCACAGGCCTATGCCGTGGAAATGGACACCAGCAGCCTGGATTACGTGGTGCTCCCCGGCCGGGTCATCAAAAACAGCTATGCCAGCCCGGATAACTACATCACTATCAACCGCGGGAGCCGCGACAGCGTGGTTCAGGACATGGGGGTGATTACCTCCAGGGGGATCCTGGGGATCGTGGAACGGAGCAGTTCCAATTTTGCCTCTGTACAAAGCGTGCTCAACAGCAAGTCCAACATCAACGCCAAGATCCTTCATACGGACTACTTCGGATCCCTGACCTGGGACCAGCAGGATTTCAGGCTCGTACAGCTGGAGGACATCCCCCGCCTGACCCCCGACCCGATGAAGGTTGGGGATACGATTGTGACAGGGGCCATGTCGAGCATTTTTCCGGAGAATATTCCCATTGGGACCATCGTAAAGATCGAGCTGAACCAAGCCGGAAGCCTCTACGAGATCGATGTGCGTCTTTTCAACGATATGACCAACCTCGGGCAGGTCTATATCATCCGGAACCGCAAGCGCCCGGAAATCCTGAACCTGGAAAACGAAACTTCGGATGACTGACAACTACATCTTGGGTGCACTCCGGTTCATTGGCCTTGTCCTGGCCCAGGTATTGATTTTCAACCACCTGAACATCCTTGGCAGCATCAACCCGATGGTGTATATCCTGCTTCTGTTCTGGTACCCGGTGCAGGAGAACCGGACCGCACTGATTGCGATTTCCTTCGCCCTGGGTTTTGCCGTGGACCTCTTTTCCGATACCATGGCGCTTCATTCGGCCGCATCCATCACCGCTGCCTTCTTCAGGTTCCCCATTATGAGGTTTGTCTTCGGGGTGAACCTGGAATTCCAGAATTTCCGAATTTCCGGGGCCACCCGTGTACAACAACTCAGTTTTCTCGCGTTATTAATTGGGGTTCACCACCTGGCATTCTTTTCTTTGGAAATTTTTAGTTTGTCGAATTTGCTGTTAATTTTGAAACGGATTGTTTTAACCGGAATCAGCTCGTTTATCTTTTCCATGCTTCTGGCCGCACTGTTCTCTAAACGAAGAGCTTAGGCAGCCGGGGCTTTTAAGACCGGGACGGCCGCCCTTCACCGGAAATTGCGATGAAAAAACTTGTACTGTCCTCTATTATCATCCTGATCGGGATTACCTTCATCGGAAGGTTATCCTACCTCCAGCTGTTTCGTTTCTCCCAGGACCAGGTCCTGGAGGACCCTGCCGTACAACCGGTTTATGACTATCCGGAACGGGGCTATATCTATGATCGCAACGGGGACCTGTTGGTAGCCAACCAGCCCGCTTACGACGTGATGGTCATCCCCCGCGAAGTCAAACCCCTGGACACCCTGGAATTCTGCTCCCTGCTGGGCATTACCAGGGATCACTTCCTGAAGCGCCTGGAAAAAGCGCGGGTCTACTCCCCCCGACTGCCCTCGGTCCTGGTCCCCCAGCTCTCCAAGGAGGACTATGCCAGGCTGCAGGAAAAAATGCGGAAATACAAGGGGTTCTATATCGAAAAACGGTCCCTGAGGGATTATAAAACCCAGGCCGGCGCGAATGTGCTGGGATACATCAGCGAGGTAAACGAATGGGACCTGAAGAACAACCCCTACTACGAACTCGGGGAACTGACCGGAAGGACGGGGATTGAAAAACAGTACGAAGGCATCCTACGGGGGCGGAAAGGGGTGAAGTACATCCAGAAAGACCGGTTTAACCGGGTCATCGGCCCGTACAAAGACGGGAGCAAGGACACCCTTGCCAAACCGGGAACGGAAATCTACATCACCCTGGACAAGGGTTTGCAGGAGTACGGCGAACGCCTTATGGTCGGGAAGCGCGGGGGTATCGTGGCTATAGAACCCTCCAGCGGCGAAATCCTCGCCATGATTTCCGGTCCTACCTATGAGCCCTCCCTCCTGGTGGGCAGGGAGCGTTCCCTGAACTACAGCAAATTACACTACGACACCATTTCCAAACCGACCTGGGACCGGTCCATCCTGGCGGAACCTTCCCCCGGATCCCCCTTTAAAACCCTACAGGCTCTCGCTGCCCTGCAGGAAGGCGTTATAACGCCGGAGACGACCTTCCGTTGTTACAATGGGTTCTACGTGGGAAGGACCAAGAGGGGATGCCACTGCGGAGGCGGCATGAGGACCATGAACAGCGGTATTTATCGTTCCTGTAATGCCTATTTCGCCGGTACCTTCCGCAAGTTTTACGAAAAATTCGAGACTACGGACCAGGCCCAGGACGTCTGGGAAAAACATATGGAGAGCTTTGGCCTGGGCGACTACCTCGGGTATGACCTGCCGACAGGCAGGCCCGGGCGTATTCCCGGGAAGGAATATTACGACCGCGTCTATGGGGACGGGCGGTGGTCCTCCACCTACATCATCTCCAACTCCATCGGGCAGGGGGAGGTTGCTGCCACCCCCATCCAACTGGCCAATATGACCGCGGCCATTGCCAACCGCGGCTATTTTTACACCCCCCACCTGATCAAAAAGATCGGGGATAAGGAGATACAGGACCAAAGATATACCGAGCGAAAGTATACGACCATCGACCCCGAGCATTTCGAACCCGTCATCCGGGGTATGGCCGATGTCTACAATTTGGGGACCGCCAAATGGCTGCAGATCCCCGGGGTGGATATTGCGGGAAAAACAGGTACTGTGGAAAACTTCACCCGCATAGAGGGGATACGCACCCAGCTCACGGACCACTCCCTCTTTGTCGCCTTTGCCCCGGTACACAACCCCAAAATTGCCCTGGCAGTCTATATCGAGAACGGGTATTACGGGGCGCGTTATGCCGGTCACATCGCCTCCCTGATGATCGAGAAGTACCTCAAGGGGGAGATCACCCGCAAGGATCTGGAAAAACGCATGCTGGAAAAAACCCTGGAGCACGAATACGCCAAACCCTATTCGGGGGAAGAATTCAAGATCAACGAATATGTCTGGTAGGAATGTGCTGCGCAGGCTGGACTGGGCATCCATCCTGATTTTCCTCCTACTGGTGAGTATCGGCTGGCTCAATATCTATTCGAGCACCTTTACCGAAGCGGGCACCTCCATTTTCGACATGAGCCAGCTCTACGGCAAACAACTCCTCTTTATTGGGATCAGCCTGGTGACCATCCTGCTGATCATGGCGCTGGAAGCCAGCTTTTACGAGCGTTTTTCAAGCCTTTTCTACATCATCACCCTCCTGCTTTTGCTGGGCCTTTTCCCGTTTGGTAAGACCATCGCCGGGGCCACCTCCTGGTATGGGCTGGGGTTTTTCAACCTGCAGCCCTCAGAGCTGGCCAAGGCCGCCACCGCCCTGGCACTGGCAAAATACCTGAGCGATATACAAACCGACATAAAAAGGCGGAAAGACCAGCTGATTGCCCTGTCGATTTTCATCCTGCCGGCATTGCTGATCATCCCCCAACCGGACCCGGGCAGCGCCCTGGTGTTCTTTTCCCTGATCTTTGTGCTGTTCCGGGAAGGGCTTCCCCTCTGGTACCTGGGGGTTGCCTTTATAGCCATCCTCCTGTTTATCACCACCCTGATGTTCGGTACCGTATGGGTAGCCATCGGGCTTTCGCTTATCATCGCCATCGTCTATCTTTTGAAAAGGCCGTCGGTAAAAATCCCGATCCTGCCCGTTGCCGGGGTTTATGTGCTCGCAATCGCTCTTTCCCTGTCGGTAAACTTTGTTTTCGAACACGTCTTCGAGCAACGCCACCGCGATCGTTTCAGCCTCTGGCTACGCCTTGAAAAGGATCCCGACAAACTGGAGGAAATTCGAAAGACCATTGGCTACAATACCTACCAGTCCGAGAAAGCCATTGAATCCGGAGGCTTTTTTGGGAAGGGCTTTCTGGAAGGGACCCGGACCAAAGGGGATTTTGTGCCGGAACAGCACACGGACTACATCTTCACCACCGTGGGTGAGGAATGGGGGTTTTTGGGCACCAGCATTGTGGTCCTACTTTTTACGGCCCTGCTCCTGCGCCCGATACAACTGGCAGAACGCCAGAAAAACCCCTTTAGTCGCATGTACGGGTACGGTGTGGTTTCGATCCTGCTCATCCATTACTTCATCAATATCGGGATGGTTATTGGTGTATTGCCCACCATTGGCATCCCCCTTCCCTTCTTTAGCTATGGAGGATCCGGACTGATCGGATTCACCTTACTCCTTTTTATCTTCCTGCGCCTGGATGCGAACCGGCTCAAGGAGTGGGCTTAAACCCCGGTCCTACCTGCTTGCCGGCTGCCAGCACAGATTTGAAATGGCATTTTTGCCGTACCTTTGCA
>JAWWDW010000097.1:0-6579 GCA_033719735.1 Robiginitalea sp.
AACTGGTTCGTCGGGGCCATAACCGATGAAAATCCAAGGGATGTGGAAATCGATTTCAGCTTCCTGCCGGAAGGCAGTTCCTTTACGGCCGCCATTTACAGGGACGGTGAAGCGGCCCATTACAGGGAGAATCCAACGGCCATCGAGATTGAAACGCAAACCGTGGACCGCAACTCCAAAGTTCAATTTCGTCTTGCAGCCGGTGGCGGGCTGGCCATTAGCCTGATGAAGGAATAATGCCTACCAGGGGTCCAGCCCCAGCAGTTTCCTCCCCAGGCTGGAAAGACGGGCCCGTTCATACCGAGTTTGTTCCCAGTTCCTGGGATCCCCTGGAAACGCATATCCTTCCGGGGCCACCCGGTGCTTCCAGGAATGGATACGCCATTGCCGAAGGGCTTCATTTTCAGGCTCTGCCGGCATCATGGAGATATACTGGGCGATGCGCACCTTGTCCTTTGACAGGTTTGGACGGATCCCGTGTGGCAACAGGCTGTTAAAGATTAGCAGGTCCCCCGCCCGAAGTTTGACCTTGACCAGTTTGTCTTCCAATCCGCGGATATCCGGCTGAAAGGGATCCCGGTCCCGGGGTTGTGTCTTTTTCCAGGTTTCGTAATTGCGATAAAGCCAGGGGATACACTGAAAGCCACCCATTTCCGGATCGGTCTGATCTGCCAAAGCCAGTACTCCCTGTACATTTTGCGGCTTTGTCTCCGGGTCGTAATCCCAGTGGATGAAACCCTTTTGGATATACCCGGGGCGGGAGGGAAAATTCAGGTTGGCCCGGTCGATGGTCACCCAGAGCTTCTCGGTCCCCCAGATGTCCACAAATGCTTCATAAATCCGCTGCTGCTGGCGGTTCTCCCAAAGTTGCTGGTGGTTGTAAACTTCCACCATACCGGTCCCGGCCAGTTCCTTCATCTTCATTTCGGCCCTCGGGGCGGTATACCAGGTAGCCGGATCCGCAGGGTCCTTCTCCTCAAACTCCCAGAGGAACGCGGCGGTTTCAGCAGCCCGCTGGGGCGAAATGGCCCCCCGGATTAGTACGTATCCCTCACGGATCCAGTGGTCCCAGTCCGCTTCGCTTAATACTCGCAGGGCGGGATTTGTGGAGCGGTCGTTCAGCCGCTTCTGGCTGCTGGTGGCCGTGGAGGGGTTTCCCGGTATTTCCCGATGGGCCTTGTTGCCCATTTCCACCTTTTTGTCATCCTTCATATGCGGATCTTTAGCCCTCTTAAGGTAGTGAATTTCAGTGATTCTGGGGGCAATCCTGGTCAAAACGCCATGACCGGCGGGAGGTACCAGGATACGGAATAAGTCCCCTGCCTGATTTCAAGGGGTCCGTTTTGCGAAGACCTGGTAATTTCAATAAATGACTACTTTTGAGGAAAGTCAAAGCGGTGAAAAAACAACCGAAATACGCCGTTCTCGGCGGGGGAAGCTGGGGTACCGCCCTGGTAAAGATGCTGTGCGAAAACCTGGAAGAAGTCCACTGGTACATGCGCAATACCGAGGCGATCGAATACATCCTGGAGCATGGGCACAACCCGAATTACCTGAGTTCGGTTTCGTTCGACACCTCAAAACTCAGGCTGACAAACCACATGGACCAGGCCGTTTCAGCTGCAGACATCCTGATCTTTGCCATCCCCTCGGCATTCCTGGAAAACGAACTGAAGAACCTGACGGTATCCCTGAAGGATAAGACCATTTTTTCAGCCATCAAGGGCATCGTGCCGGAAAGCGGTAAAATCGTCGGGGAGCATTTCCACGATCTGTACGAAATCCCCTTCAAGCAGATCGGGGTGATCACCGGGCCCTGCCACGCAGAGGAAGTCGCCCTGGAACGCCTTTCCTACCTCACGATTGCCTGCGCCGACAAGTCACGGGCAAAAAAAGTGGCAGCCGCCCTGAGCAGCGCCTACATCAAAACCAAGGTGAGCAAGGACATCATCGGGACCGAGTACGCAGCCATGCTGAAAAACATCTACGCCATTGCTGCCGGGATTGCCCACGGGCTGGGCTACGGAGACAACTTTCAGTCCGTGCTGATGAGCAATGCCATCCGGGAGATGAAACGGTATACCAAGCGCCTGTACAACATCGACCGGAATATCAACCATTCGGCCTACCTTGGAGACCTGTTGGTCACCGGCTATTCCACCTTCAGCAGGAACCGGATGTTTGGCAACATGATCGGAAAAGGCTACACGGTGAAAAGCGCCATGATGGAAATGAATATGGTGGCTGAAGGGTATTACGCCGTGGAAAGCGCCTACAAAATAAAGGAAGGCTTTGAAAAAGAGGTGAAGACCCCCATTATCGACGCGGTCTACCGCGTCCTCTACAAGAACAGGAATCCCAAAAAGATCTTTGCGGAACTCGCTGACCAGATCAGCTGACCGGCACCTGCTTTGCCTGTGAGGTGCGTCAGGCGGTTTCCAGGGTAAAGGCACTGTGGCGCTGCAGTTGGGTTTCCAATTCGTCTTTCCAGGCCGCCCTGGAATTGGCCCCTGCCTTCAATTTTTTGGCACAGGTGTCGATTACCCTGTCCTGGTATTTCCGCACCGAATGGATGTCGAAATACAGCCGCCCGGTCCTGCGGATCAGGAAATCCATCGGGTTTTGGACCATTTCGTACTCCAGCCCAAAATGCAATTCGGCTTTCATAAGCCTCCAGTGGATATCGGCATCTTTCAGTTTCCGGAAGTTTTCGAGGATCCTTGCGGTCTGCCGGCCGTAATTCGTGACCAGATACCAGGCCTCATAATGTCCAAAACCGGCTGGTTCCAGTTCGGAAGCCACTTCTTCGATATACTTTTTAACCTGTTTGAATTTGGAGAAGTCACTTCCGCAGAGTGGGATTTCATCCGTATGGCACTGCCCAACCTCAATCCCATGGTCTTCCTCCATCTTTCCCGCGATCCGGTTGACGACCCGTTCGGCCATCTTCCGGTATCCCGTGAGTTTGCCCCCCGCAATGCTGATCAGGCCGGAATCCGAGGTGAAAATCTCGTCCTTTCGGGAAAGTTCGGATGCCGACTTGCCTTCTTCGTGGATCAGCGGCCTGAGCCCGGCCCAGGACGATTCGATATCCGACATTTCCAGCTCTATGGAGGGAAACATATTGTTGACCGCGGAGATCAGGTAGATGGCATCGGCGAGGTCGGTGCGCACATCGTCCTTGTCGGAATCGTAGTTGGTATCCGTGGTACCCACATAGGTGATCTTTCCCCTGGGGATGGCAAAGATCATCCGGCCATCCGGGACATCGAAATAGACAGACTGCTTTACCGGCAGCTTCTCATAGGGAAAGACCAGATGTACCCCTTTGGTAAGGTGGAGGCGTTTCCCTTTTTTGCTGTTGTTGACACTCCTCAGCTCATCCACCCAGGGGCCTGCGGCACTGATCACATAGCGGGAAGCCACCTCAAATGATTTTCCCCCGATCAGGTCTGTTGCCACCACCCCGGAAACCTTGCCCTGCCCATCGTAGCGAAAATCCGTCACCTCGGTATAATTGAGGGCCGTGGCCCCGTACTGAAGGCTGGTTTTAATGTTTTCAATGGTCAGGCGGGAATCGTCCGTCCGGTATTCGGCATAATAGCCGGCGCCTTTCAGAAGCTTTTTGGGCAGCAGCGGTTCTTTCTTGAGGGCATCTTTCTTCTCCAGCATCTGCCGTTTGTCATCCCCGGTGACCTGGGCGAGGATATCGTAGACCTTCAGCCCGATAGAGGTAAGCCATTTTCCATAGGACCCCCCTTCGATCAGGGGCAGGAGCATTTTTTCGGGAAGGACCAGGTGTGGTGCCAGTTTGTGGACAATAGCACGTTCAGAGCCTACCTCCTTGACCAGCCAGAAATCGAATTGTTTCAGATACCGAAGTCCCCCGTGAATGAGCTTGGTGGATTTGCTGCTGGTACCCGATGCGAAATCCCCTTTTTCCAAAAGTGCCACCTTCAGCCCTCGGGAAGCTGCATCCAGGGCGATCCCCGCTCCGGTAATCCCGCCCCCTATGACTACCAGGTCAAAGGTTTCGGAAGTCAGTGTTCTGAGATCTTCAGGCCTGTTCAGGGCGGAAAAGGGGCTTGGTTCTTTCATAGCATTGTGCATTTTCCCAAAAATAAGGGATCGCGAGGTCCCTGTCAAACCTCCGTTGTTATGAAAAGGCTAAACCTGGGGGTGATGTTTTTCAGGTGTTTTCCCGGGGCACCCGCTCAAAAGAATACTCGCGCTCGACACGGCATATCCGGATGGTGTAGGATTCATACCAACGCTCACGCCCCAGCTGCTGAGCGTACGCGTGTTCGGTTTGCGATTTCCATTCCGCGATACTTTGAAGGGTATCCCAGTAACTAACGGTGATGCCCACCGCGTCCCTGGCATGGTCTACCCCCAAAAACCCGGGCTGTTTCCGGGCAAGCTCCATCATTTCAGCGGCCATGTCGGCATAAGCCTCTTCTTCCTCAGCGGTCCTCTTTGAAGTAAAGACCACCGCATAATAAGGTGTTTGCGGCTTCATGGCAGGTAGTCCTTTTCCTTGAAGTAGGACACCAGGGCCTCTTTCATCAGCACCGCCTGCTCCCCTGCCTTCAGTGGGGGAAGGGCCTCCACCAACCGGTAATGCGGCCAACCTTCCTCGTCAAAACAATCGAATTCGTAATAGCCATATGGCTCGAGCAGCCGGCATATGGCAATGTGCATCAGGTTCACTTTTTCATCCTTCTTGAAGGAACGGTGCAATTGCCCGAGTTCCTGTACCCCGACGAGGTAAATAATGGCGTCCAGGTCCAGGGGAGCCCCGTCGGCAAATTGCTTCGACAATTTTTCGGTCAGAACTTCCCATCGTTCTTTCAGTAGTGGATCCCGCGACATACTTTTCTGATGATTAGGAACTCATTGGAGAAGTCCCAAAGGTACAAATCAATGCGCTATCTTTGTTAAAAACAGGGAATGGGTATATTGGACATCATCCTGGGCGTCCTTTTGGCATATGGGCTTTTCAAGGGGCTCAGGAACGGTTTTTTCGTAGAGATCGCCTCCGTTATCGCACTGATCGCAGGCATCTTCGGTGCCATCCATTTTTCTTACCTCACCACAGATTACCTCCGTCAAAACCTGGACTGGGATCCCACCTACATCAAAATTACCGCCTTTATCATCACCTTTGCGGCTATCGTGGTGGCCGTCCACCTGCTGGGAAAATTCCTGACGCGCGTGGCTGACTTTGCCATGCTGGGTTTGCTCAACCGCATCGCTGGCGGGGTATTCGGACTCGTGAAAGTGGCGGTGATCCTGGGCGCCCTGCTCATCTTCCTGGAGCGGGCCAACCTTCCGCTTCACTGGGCACAACCCGAAGCCTTTGAGGAATCCATATTCTACGACCCCCTGAAGGAAACCGGTGCCTTTGTTTTTTCCAGGGTCCTGGAACCGGAATTCATGGAGGAATTCGAAAAGGAACAGTAGTACTTTACTTACGTTTTCTGAGGTGTTTTCAGCTTGATTTCTGCTGCCGTAAGTGCATTTAAATCACAGGGATACACGTCTTCGGCGGGAACGCACCCTTGATCGAAAAAAGGTGGGGCAGAAAGTAGCTTTCCCCTATATTCGACTGTTGCCATCCCCGGATACGAGACCCGGAGAAGGACACACCCCAATCTTACTGAGTGTTTGGCCTGCTGCCTAGAAGAACACCCCTATGAAAATGAAGTTGCAGCAAGCCCTGATGGTGCTGTTTGTCGGCCTGGCCCTTTCCTGTTCAAAGGAACCGGCAGATCCGGCAGTCATCCCTGTGGCAGAAAACGTACCGGCTGTTGAAAGTGAATTGCTCGAGCTGGTGAATGCACATCGCACCTCCCTTGGGTACAACCCATTGTCCTTTAGTCAGCTGGCCTATGAGTACGCCAATGAACACACCGATTATATGGTTTCAACCGGTACGATCAGCCATTACAACTTCAGCGCGCGTGCCTCCAGTATCGCAAAAGCGGCCAACGCCCAGGCGGTAGCTGAAAATCTGGCCAGGGACTACCCTTCCGCCGAAAAGGCCCTGGAAGGCTGGCTGGCCAGTGACTCCCACCGGAAAACCATGGAAGGGGAATTTTCACATACGGCTATCAGTGTGAAAAAGGACCCCAACGGAACCCTGTATTTTACCCAGCTTTTCTATCTGAAATAGGCCGCTCCAAATGCCATGCAGCCGCCGGTTTCAAATGGGGCTGTGCATTTTCGTATCTTTAGGTCCTGAAATGTCAAATCAGGCCCCTATGAAGATTACGCCCCCCTTCAACCTTGCGAAATGGATCGATGCGCACCGGGAAGAGCTGAAACCCCCGGTTGGCAACAGGAACCTCTTTAAGGCTTCCGGGGATTATATCGTCATGATCGTGGCGGGGCCCAATGCGCGAAAAGACTACCATTACAATGAAACCGAAGAGCTGTTTTACCAGCTGGAAGGGAACATCGAAATCCACGTACAGGAAGACGGGAAGAAAAAGACCCTGAAACTGGGTCCGGGAGACCTGTACCTTCATCCCGCAAAAGTACCCCATTCCCCCGAAAGGCACCCGGATTCCATAGGAC
>JAWWDW010000098.1:0-6576 GCA_033719735.1 Robiginitalea sp.
AACCGTCTGGATACCGGGAGCTGACCACAACATGAAGGTAGGCGGCAGCGGATGCGTTCAGGAGCAAATTGCCCGGTACAGTTCCGTACAGGGCGCCAGACCATCCAATGTATTCCAGCAGACCCTGCTTCGCTGGCTTCGAAACCTGTATCGGTGACTTCGGTTTGGGCCCTACCCGTAATTCTCAAACCAGGCGAACCGTTCCCGGATGATCCGGTGCTTTTCCCGTTGTACGAAGTCGAGGAAGGCCTGGGCTGTTGGGGAAAGGTTTTTGGATTGCAGCCAGACAAGGTTCCAGTGGGTTATCACGGGCAGGCCCCGCATGGGGATGATCTCCAGGTCCCTGTTCTTCAGCTCGTTCTTAAGCCCGATCAGAGGCATGATGGAGTAGCCCAGCCCGGCAATCAGGGCCTGTTTGAGCGCCTCGTTACTGGTAAGCTCCAATTTTCTGGTGTTGTCGACCTCCCGCTCCTGCATAAAGGTCTCCATGGCGTTGCGGGTGGCTGAGCCAGGTTCCCGGATAATCAGGGGTTGTTCCTTCAGGATCCGGATAGCCGAAAGGTTTTTAGGCCGTTTACGGACTGTACCCCCCACCAGGTACAGTTTGTTCTGCATCAATTCCACCCGGTTGATTTTCAAATGGTCCGGAAGCACGGAAACCATGGCGAAATCAACCTCGTTCTCCTCCAGGCTGCGGATTACCTTGAGTTTGTTGGTCACATCCATTACCAGGTCCACCCCGGGGTTGGCCTCCATGAAATCCGTCAGGAAATAGGGCATTACATATTTTGCTGTAGATACGACGGATATGGTCAGGCGCCCGGCGATCTGCCCTGCAAAGGCATGGGTTTTGTAATTGATGGCCTGTACCTGGTGAATGATCTGTTCAGCGGCCTCGGCGATCTCTTTTCCAAAATCAGTGATGTACAACCGCCGTCCCACCACTTCTGTCAGCGGGATGGAGAACTGGTCCTGAAAGTTTTTTAACTGTATAGATACCGCCGGCTGCGTCAAATGGAGTTCTTCCGCTGCTTTTGTAATACTCTGATTTTGAGCTATTTTATAGAAGATCCTCAGTTGGTTAAGGGTATAATTCATAAATATCTTTAATGTTTTTTATCATAAATATAAATGTATATATATTAAAATCTTATTGCAACTTTGTCCCGAAAATCATAGACATGGATTACTCCTACGACTACGAGCACAGCAGCAACCTGCGAAAGGAAAAAGAGATTTCCCGTTCTGAGGCTGGGCCCAGGACACTCCTGACAAAGGCCGGGATTCAATCCCTTGCAGGGGCTATCCTGCTGGGATTCCTGCTTTTCCTTTCGAGCAACCAGGACAACCTTTTTATGAAGGAGCTGATTGCCGTATCCATCATATGGACCCTGGTTAGCCTGGTCAGGATGCAGGGAGAACCCAATAAACAATCCCCCAATGAAAAACGATAAATATTCAGGGATGACAAAGACCATTACAGAACAAAAAGTTCAGCTGGTTAAGGGATCTTTTACCCCCTCGGAGGCCACGGATGTGGTGCTTTCCCTTTTGGATGAAAAAATCAATTTCCACAAGCTCCAGCGGCTTCGCTGGTGCGAAGGGCACTTTGGGGCGGATACGTCCTATGCAGATCAGCGCATTGCGGAGCTGGAAGCAGAAAAGGTCATCGCCCGAAGATTCATCCAACAGGCCCGGGAAGAAGGTCGTTGTTTGAAAATCAACGGCACCCTGGAAATCACCATAGACGAGGCTTAGAGAACTACCCTCCCTAAGACACGAGGAATCCGCTGATGGATTTACACCTGCTCGTCGACAATCTGACGAATCCTGCCCTCCTCTTCTTTTTTCTGGGAATTCTGGCGGTCCAGCTCAAAAGCGATCTGGAGATTCCAGCCAACTCCCCGAAGTTCATTTCATTGTACTTATTATTTTCAATTGGCTTTAAAGGGGGGCAGGAATTATCACACAGCCCCTATGATCCCGAAATTCTCTGGTCCCTGCTATTTGGCATCCTTTTGGCCATCATCGTTCCCTTATATACCTATTTTATACTCCGAAGGCGCTTCAGCGTTGCAAACTCCGGAGCGATTGCGGCCTCATATGGTTCTGTAAGTGCCGTTACCTTCGTGACCGCCATCTCCTTCCTGGATCTGGAACAAATCACCTATGGGGGTCACATGGTTGCGGTCATGGCCCTTATGGAAGCCCCTTCCATCGTCGTGGGCGTTTTGCTGATCGCCATTTTTGACAGGAAAAACGGGGCTGCCCTTCCGCTGCCCAAAGTAGTCCGACATTCGGTCACCAACGGAAGCGTCCTGCTCATTCTGGGGAGCCTGATCATCGGGTTCCTGGCCATTACCTTTCCCTTCAACATTACCCTGGGCATGCCCATTTACCTGCAGATCATCCAGGCCACCCCTTAAGGATTCCACAATTTTAACGTCATAATATGACGAATATCATATTTATACCCCCAAAAAGAGGGTACATTGTTAATGTATTATTAATTAACAGCCAAAATTTAACAGCCATGCAAGTCAAAAAGAATCCAAAGGCCGATTTGAATCGAAATAGCGGGCTTTACTTTGTAATGGGCCTGACTATTGTGCTCTTCGTAACCTGGAGAGCATTAGAGTACAAAACGTATGACAGTGTCCAGGAGGAGATTGTTCAGTTGTTTGACACGGATAACCTCGATGAAGAGGTTCCGAAGACCGAAGTTATCATTACCGCCCCACCCCCTCCGCCTCCGGCCGCCCCTGAGGTAATCGAAGTGATCGCCGATACGGAAGAGGTGGAAGAAACCATTATCGAAAGTACCGAAACAAGCCAGGAAGCGATCATCGCAGAAGTAGACCTGGACGCCTCCGATATTAATGTAGAGGAGGAAGAAGAAGAAATTGTCGTCCCCTTTGCCATCATTGAAGAAGTCCCTGTATTCCCGGGATGTGAAAGTGCCTCTGACAAAAAGGCCTGCTTCAATGAAATGATGCAAAAACACGTGCAAAAGAACTTCATGTATCCCAGAACAGCCGAAGAACTGGGGATCGAAGGAAGGGTGTTTGTGCAATTTGTCATCGGCAGTGACGGCCATATCACCGGAATCAGAACGCGCGGACCGGACCCATCCCTGGAAAGAGAGGCACAGCGTATAATCGCCTCCCTCCCACAGATGATCCCTGGCCGGCAGCGGAACAGGGCGGTGAGTGTCCCCTACAGCATCCCGATTAACTTTAAATTGCTGTAACTTTAGGGCAAAGCCCGAAAGGTTGTGTGGACAGGCATAGGAATCGCCCTATACATACTGATAGCAATATCGATTGTTGTTAGCCTCCTACTGAATGGTATCCGACCCTCGAAGACATTGGCTTGGCTGTTAGCCATCTTCACCATCCCGGTAGGAGGCATCCTTTTGTACCTTATGGTTGGCCGCAACCGCCGCAAACAAAAGGTCTACACCCAGCGAACCAGGCTTCCGGCACCGCCCCCTCCCGGTTCACAGCCCAGGGCCCCGTCCCTGAGCAAACGCATGGATCAGATACGGACCCTTCTCGAGAAACATGCGGGATTCTACCTTTCCACGGACAATGAAGTGGAACTCCTGAAAGACGGAAAAAAAACCTTCAACCGCATCTTTGAGACCCTGCAGGCCGCAGAGGAAAGTATTCACGTACAGTACTACATCTTTGAAGAGGGGGAACTGGCCGACCGGCTGCTGGAGCTTTTCGTCCAAAAGGAGGCTGCGGGGGTGGAGGTCCGGCTGATCTACGACAGCATCGGCAGCCTTTCCCTGAGCCGGGGCTACCTGAAACGGCTGCGGGATGCCGGGATCGAAGTTCACAATTTCCTCCCGTATCGCTTCGGGAAGTTTCTGACCTCCCTGAACTACCGGAACCACCGGAAGATCATCGTGGTGGACGGTAAAATTGCCTTTACCGGGGGGATCAATATCTCCGATAAATACCTTAAAGGGGACCGGCAGCTGGGAATGTGGCATGACATGCACCTGATGGTGCGGGGGCAGGCAGCCCACCAACTGGATGCGGTTTTTATCAACGATTGGGAACTCGTCAGTGGAAAACGGCTTGAAATCAGGGCCCCGGTCTATGCGCAACCCCCCGGCAACCAGCGCGTTCAGATCCTCGCCACAGGTCCTGATGACGATTACCCGCTGATGGAACAACTCTATTTCTCCCTGATCAACAGCGCCCGCAACCACCTGTATATCACCAATCCCTACATCATCCCGAGCCATGCGATCATGACTGCCCTGCACACGGCCGCCCTGAGCGGCGTGGATGTCCGTTTGATGGTATCAGCCCAGGCAGACAGCAAGGTGGTTACCTGGTGCGTTCGCTCCTATTTCCAGAGGTTCCTCAGGACCGGGATCCGCATTTACCTCTATCCGGACGGCTTCCTGCACAGCAAAATCATCACTGTGGACGATGCCATGTGCACCATCGGGACTGCCAATGTGGACGACCGGAGCTTCCAGCACAACTACGAGGTGAATGCGGTGATTTACGAATCCGCCACCGCACGGGAATTGCGGCAATACTTTGAAGCAGACAGCGAGAAGAGCATCGAACTGCAGTACGAAATTTTCAGCCAGCGCCCCTGGCGCCACCGATTGGCAGAGGGAGCCGCCCGAACGATCAGCCCCTTGTTGTAACACCGGTGCCTAAAAAGTGGGGTGCCCTATGATCAGCTGTTGGCTTTCCAGGGACCCAATCAGCACTTTTACATACTTTCGGATTACCCGGTCCGGATTCCCGGTTCGCTGGATGCGCACCTGTGAACGCCAGATCAGTTCCCGCTCCTTTCCCACACAAATGCAGTAGAGGGAGGTCTCGGCGTAGTAATCTTCCTTGGGGGGGGTGCCGTCCAGGTTGTAGTAGATGCCCTGGTGTATGAGATAATCCTCGCGGAACCGGTCGTAGGTCTTTCCCATTTCGCTGATATGCAGCCCCAGGGTACGCCGGGTCTCCACATCCACCAGTTTTGTAAAAAGGATGGCGTCAAAGTCCTTGTCGAGCAACTGTTGTTCCACCCGGTCCAGTTCTTTTTCCGTCCGTTCTGAGGCGGTAAACGCAACGTCAAAAAGGTCGATGCTCCGAACGGCTTCCACCCCCCTTTTGCGGAACTCGGCCTGCAGCTTTGTTTCAAACTGTTCCCGGGCCTTCATGTCCGGGGTCATTCCCACCACCAGGACCCGGTTGGCGTGAAAAAGGACCACCTCCGGGTTTTTATAGCTGCTTTCGACCTTTACGGTAGCACAGGATGCCAGCAGCAAAAAAACGGTCAGGATTCCCATCCCGTGGAAAAATTTCCTGCTTTGGGCCTTAAAAGCGGATGCCTTTGAAACGCAGCTCATAGGTTAGATTTTGCTTTCGAGAAATTCATAGACCCCGGCTTTCCAGTCCGCCAATTGTATTTCCAACTCCAACAGGGCCGCTTCCTGCTCAGGCCCCAGTTGTCGTAGGCGCTCCTCCATTTCCCCTGCCTGGGTACCGTATTGCCTCAGGCGCTCATATAAATTCGGGCTTTGTCCTTTGTAAACCGGGGCATTCAGGAGGAAATAGATAAACTGGAGATCCCGCTCCATGACGCGTTTGCGAATGGACCGTATTCCGGATTCATTGGATGGGTTGGATTCCATGGGGTACAATCTTTTTCAAGGTACAAAGTAGTCTATAATGGGGCTGCATCCCATGATAAAGATCAGGCTTCGTCCAAAGGGATGTCAACGGTTTCGAAAAGCCCGGGAATGGCAGCGTGCCATCCTTTTTCCTCCCGCAATTTGATTCGAAGCGCATCCTGGGCGGTTGGTTCCCCGTGTACGAGAAACATCCGCCCAGGCGGGACGCTGATCTGCGAAACCCAATCGAGCAATTCGCTCTGGTCTGCATGGGCAGAAAGGGTTTCCAGCACCACCACCCGCGCGGCAACCGGGATGTATTTCCCGAATATCTTCAACTCATGGGCGCCCTCCAGAAGGTTCCTGCCACGGGTCCCTTCCGCCTGGTACCCCACCAGTAGAATCCGCGTGGTTTCCCGGTCCAGCAGCTGGCTCAGGTACGTCAGGACCCTGCCTCCGCTCAACATCCCGCTCCCGGCCACCACCACCTTGGGCCTTGGGTCGTCAATGGCCTTCCAGGTATCGCCGTAATCGGTGATGATCTCCATCTCGCGGCGCATGCCGCGGTAATCCTCCATCGGCATCCGATGCCAGTGGGGGAACCGTTCAAACAGGTCGAGCACGTTTTCCCCCATGGGGCTGTCCACATAGATGGGGAGGTGGGGGATTCGGTTGGTCTTCAATAGCTTCCAGAGCAGGAACATGACCGTCTGCAAGCGTTCCACCGCAAAACTGGGGATGATGCAGGCCCCCCGCTCCCGGATGGTTTCCTGAATATGATCTGCCAGGATGGTTTCAATGTCGGTATCGGGGTGTATGCGATTTCCATAGGTGCTCTCCAAAAGGAGTACATCCGCCTGTTCTGGCCGCTCGGGCGGGCCCAGCAATTCATCGGAAGGCCGCCCGACATCCCCGGAGAACACAAAGTGTTTCCC
>JAWWDW010000099.1:0-6565 GCA_033719735.1 Robiginitalea sp.
ATCAACCGCTACTGGATATGCTGAATATGGCGAGCCCGTCATATTTAATAATTTACTCAATAATGCTAGTTTTGAATCGGGCGACTTTACCTTTAACCTGGCCCGGCTTGATTTCAGGGATTTTTTGGTACGGTATTCGAACAACTATTCGGAACTGAATGGATATTTTACCAATTACTTGCCGTATTTGCTCTTGCCTGAAGGCGTTTTGGGAGGCGAATTTTCCTATAAATCCGAAATGGTGGACCTGGGGGAACTGATCCCAACAGAAGAGGCCCTTCCGGATACTCCCACAGATAGTATTGCAAAGATACCTGTTGATTCCCTGCAAACCCGGGAAGCCGTGGCCGGGGTAATCCAGGTAAACCCCAATATCGATTTTCGGTTGAACCTGGATATTGACACCCTGAGATATTTCAAGCTGGATATTACCGGTCTCAAGGGGGATCTTACCATTACCGACGGCGGACTCATCCTGAATGACGGACGGCTGAAGATGGTAGGGGGATCAGCCGAAATGGAGGGATACTACCGCCCGGTCCAGAAAGACAAGGCACTTTTTTCCTATACGGTAAAGGCTCAAAACCTCGATGTGAAAAGGGCGTATGAGGAAATGGAACTCTTCCATGAACTGGTTCCTGCAGCTGAAAAAGCTTCCGGGATCATATCCCTGGATTATCAGATCTCAGGAAGCCTGGACGGTAAAATGGTCCCTGAGCTGCCCTCCCTGGAGGGCGGGGGCACCATGTTGGTGCATGATGTACAATTCAAGGATTACAAGCTGTTCGGCACAGTTTCCAAACAGACAAAATTCAATTCGCTCAAGGACCCCAACATGAAGGAGATCAAAGTCAGGTCTACCATCGACAACAACCTCCTGACCATGGAGCGCTTCAAGTTCAAGGTACGGCCGTTCCGGCTCCGGATGGAAGGTGAAACCAGCCTGGACGGGGACCTGAACCTGCAAATGCGGGTTGGCCTGCCGCCTTTTGGCATCATTGGGATTCCGATAAAGATCACAGGAAACAGTGAGGATATGCAGATCAAAATGGGGAAACGGAAAAAAGAACTCACGGAACTGGAGTATGAGGATGACGACCTGTCCGAAGAACAGCGGCTTCGGTTCAACCTGCTCCGGGATTCCATTTCAGAGGATATGAGTATTGAAGAGATCCAGGCGCTGGAACAGCGTATGGATAGTATTGATTTGAAGACCATCCTGCAAAAACCCGATTCGCTGCAGCAGGACATATTACTGGATTCGCTTCAAATACAGCAAAGGATCGATTCCGTGAAGACCCGAACTTACCGGGCTCCTGCCCCCGGGCCTGGAAGTATCCCTGACAGCCTTCGGAATTAGGCCTTTACATGATAAACCTGTCTCCAAAAGAGAACACTATATGCGAAAGTGGTTATGGCATATCGTAGAAGACAATACCAGCAGGAAGGGGCGGATATTTGACTATTCGATACAGACACTGATAATGCTGTCCCTGGTGGCCTTTGCCGTTGATACCCTTCCAGACCTGAGTCCGGCAGCCCGGAGTTTCCTCTATTATTTTGAAGTCTTTTGCGTGGTGGTGTTCACCATAGAGTATGCGTTGCGGATTTATGTGGCCAAAAACCCGTTCCGGTACATTTTTAGTTTCTATGGGATCATCGACCTGCTGGCAATACTGCCCTTTTACCTTACCGCTACCCTGGATTTCAGGGCCTTGCGTTCCCTGCGGGTCCTGCGGCTTTTCCGGGCCTTTAAATTGGTACGCTATAACCGGGCACTGAAGCGATTCCACATTGCTGCCAGACTCGTGAAGGAAGAGATCGTGCTCTTTTTTGTCATCAGCCTGATTGCGATCTACCTTACGGCAGCCGGGATTTATTTCTTTGAAAACGAGGCACAGCCTGATTCTTTTTCCTCTATTTTCCACAGTTTCTGGTGGGCGGTGGTCACCCTGACTACCGTGGGCTACGGGGATGTCTACCCGATCACGGTAGGGGGCAAGATCTTCACGTTTTTTGTGCTGATCATCGGGGTGGGAATCGTTACCGTCCCGGCAGGCCTGGTGGCATCGGCCCTTTCCCGCGCCCGGGAGATTGAGGAAAAGGGGATGGAGGAGGAGGGATAGTTGGGAGAAATAGAAATTCCAAATTCCAAGCACCAAATTCCAATCATGAGCCAGGCCTGAATTTTACGTTGGAATTTGGAATTTGTCATTTGGAATTTACCTCTGTAAGAGGATTGTGGATACAAACAAGCTTATTTAAAAGCACTATCTTTTGAATCCGGTTGTGCCGGGTAAAATAAAAACCAACCAAAATGGATAAAAGGGAATTCCTTAAAAAGGGTAGCCTGGGTGCCCTGGCTCTGGCCCTGACCCCTTCATTTCTGCGGGCGGCAGGGTCACAAAAATTGCTTCGCACGGCACATATAGGTGTGGGGAATATGGGAAGTGAAGACCTCAAGGCGATTGCTTCCCACCCAAATGTTGCCGTAGTGGCACTTTGCGATGTGGATGCCCGGTATTTGGGGGCAGCACACAAGATACATCCGAAAGCACGGGTGTTCTTTGATTACCGGGTGATGTTAGAGGAGATGAAGGAAGAAATAGATGCGGTGATCGTATCCACCCCGGACCATACCCATGCCCCGGCCTCCCTGATGGCCATGCAACTCGGCAAACCTGTGTATTGCCAAAAGCCGCTTACCCACCATGTGAGCGAAGCCCGGGAGATGAAAAAGCTAGCGGCGAAAAAAGGACTTATCACCCAAATGGGCATTCAGGTTCATTCCTTCTACGACTACAAACTGGCTACCCTGCTCATTCAGTCCGGTATCATCGGGAAGGTGCATACCGTCCATGCCTGGTCCCCTAAAAACTGGGGATACGACGGGGCTGAACCAACGGGGGCTGACCCCGTTCCGGATACCCTGGACTGGAACCTCTGGCAGGGGACTGCAAAGGAGCGTGCCTTTAAAGAGGGCTTTTATCACCCCGGAAACTGGCGTAAACTGATGGATTATGGCTGTGGTACCTTGGGGGATATGGGCGTGCATATCTTTGATACCCCTTACAACGCTTTGGAGCTGGACGTGCCCAATACCATACGAAATGAATGCCGCCCACCCAATGGCTTTGGCTTTCCGGAGCAAAACACGGTAACCTATGAATTTCCGGGAACCCGGCATACGGCCGACACGCTGACCTGGATTTGGTACGACGGGCCCGGGGCCCCACCCGCCCACCCGGACCTCTCCCTCCCGGACTCGGAAGCCCTTCACGACCAGGGGGCCATGTTTGTCGGGGAAAAGGGCCGCCTCTACCTGCCGCATTTTATGGAACTCCCGAAACTCATCGTGGATGGCGCCTACCGTGAAATGGACATCGATGCCTTTAATTTGGGATCCCCGGTGACCGATTACGAGAGCGAAAGCAAAAAGCACTACCACCAGTTTGTGGATGCCTGCCTTGGCAGGGCCGACTGTTCCGCCCCGTTTTCATATTCCGCCCGCCTGACGGAGACTATTTTGCTGGGGGTTATCGCAGGCAGGTTTCCGGGCGAGACCCTGCATTGGGATGGGCAGAAGGCGCAATTCCGGGAGGAGCAGGCCAATGCATTCCTGAGTGGGGAGTACCGGGAGTTTTAAGTTGGCAGTAAGCAGTCCCGCCTCCGTTAAAACTAAGGCGTGCAAGGGCAGTAGGCAGTTATTATATGGGTTCAATGTTCAAGGTTCGAAGTTCTGTTTTTTTCACTTTCAGGGGGGTTACGGCGGGAAAAAGCGCCGGATCATGGAGAGTTGTGCCTGCTGACGACGGCTATTGCACACTGCCAACTTCCCGGATTCATCCATTTTTTGAGTAGTTTGTCCGTACAATTAAATGTACTTGGTCTAAAATGGGTTTCTTGAGGTTAGCAATTTCGGTCTTGATGAACGTAAATTTTAAACAGATGTGGTCTATTCGATGGATATTGGTAGTGATGCTTACCCCCCTGTTTGGGCAGGCGCAGTGTGAGATCTTTAAAAGCGAAATTTCTGAGGTGGAACAGGAAATGCGGGCTGTACACCAGCTGGCAGATTCCCTCAAGACATTTGCCGAAGCCGCCGCCTATGGCGATCGATACCTTACGGCCCACGAAGATGCCCGCAAGACCATGCTGCTTACAGGGCAGGCACTTGCCTTTGCCTATGATGCCGCTTCGGTTGCTGCAGAGGCCCAATACCATTCCGGCATATGCGGGATAGATGCCGTCAAAAGTGCTGCCATTGATGCAGAGGACTTCTCCACCTCTGCCAGGGACCTTATGGAAGAAGCCTATGCCCTGGCCAAAAAGGCCTATGGAACCCGGAAACTGGGCAACATCCACTATTACATGCGCAAATCCCTGGATGCTTCCCGCGAGGCTGAAAAATTGGCGGAATCTGCTATGTATGCCGCTTCGGACTCTTATCGCAGTTGTACCCACAACGATATCAGTATGGGGGGCAACGATAAGTAACAGGCTGTCCAGGACAGATGCCTCACCAGGAGGGCCCGGTAAGAATCCTACATCTCTGGCCAGTCCGGGAATTCGAATTTCAACTGGAATCGTGTACCTTAGAAGGGCCTAATCCTTAGAATCCCTTCCAGTGAAATCCCTCTTTTTAAGTTTTTTTTGCGCGTTGTGGACGATAGCCTGCAAAGACGCACCCAGAGCTTCGGCAGAAGTTGCCGCTACAGAAAATCAAGGTTGGATACAATTGTTCAACGGCAAAGACCTCCAGGGCTGGCAGGTTAAGATCCGCGGATATGGGCTGGGTGAAAACTACAAAAATACCTTCCGGGTGGAAGACGGGATCCTGAAAGTCTCCTATGATCAGTACGAGCGCTTTGACAATGAATTCGGACACCTGTTCTATGAGGTGCCCTTCAGCCACTACCGCCTGCGGGCCGAATACCGTTTTGTAGGGGATCAGGTCCCTGACGGGCCGGATTGGGCCTTTCGCAACAATGGGTTTATGCTGCACAGCCAGCCCGCTTCCAGTATGGGGCTGGATCAGGATTTCCCGATTTCCCTGGAGGCCCAGTTGATGGGCGGGGATAAGGCCGGCGAGCGTCCGAACATGAACCTTTGTACCCCCGGGTCCAATGTGGTCATTGATGGCACGCTTCGTACAGAGCACTGCATGGATTCTTCCTCAAAAACCTTTAGGGGGGACGCGTGGGTAACCGTGGAGATGGTGGTTTTGGGAGATTCCATCATTCATCATATCGTGGAAGGGGATACGGTGCTGACCTACGGAAAACCAAGCATGGGAGGAGGGGCTATTGACGGATACCTGCCGGAGGCCTACATTGAGGGAAAACCCATGGCTTCCGGGTACATCGCCATTCAGGCCGAGAGCCACCCGACGGAATTTCGGAAAATTGAGTTGCTGGAGCTCCATGAAGATGGGAGTGTGAAGGGTAGGCAGTAAGCATTCCCGCCTCCGTTAAAACTAAGGCGCGCGAAGGCAGTAGGCAGTAATTAATCCCGCTTTTGCTCCTATGGAGCTACGTTGGGTGACAGCGGATGGAATGAGTGAAAAAAGACATTGTAAGCTTTAGGGGGGCCCCCCCAAACCCCCGGTGACAAGATAATCCCCCGCTACGCAACATCCTTGCATTGTGGCATTGGTCCTGGTCGCTGGGTTTCCTGACGTTCAAAATTCCCGACCTGCGCTGCTTCGAGCTATTCCAGAAGACAAAGATGCTCCGCTATCGCACTGATCTGGCTTTGGCAGATGTAGACCTTCGAGAACATTTTTCCCTACATTTGAGAAACCAACAACCTCAGCGGAATTCAAGACGTTATGCCGGATACGACTCAGAAGATATACATTGTGGGAGGAGGGATCAGCGGGCTGATCGCTGCCAGGACCCTGGAGGAAAAAGGCTATGCCCCGATACTCCTGGAAGCCACGGATTCCCCGGGAGGCCGGGTGAAGACCGATAGCGTTTCCGGGGTGGTTCTGGACCACGGTTTTCAGGTGTTATTGACGGCCTATCCACAGGCTAAGAAACACCTGGACTACGAGGCGCTTCGACTGAAATATTTCGAGCCAGGTGCCCTTATCTTTTCAAAGGGAAAGGCGCACCGGATCGGGGACCCCCTCCGGGATATCAGCAGCTTATTCCCCACGATTTTGGCGCCTGTGGGAAGCTGGTCGGACAAATGGAAGATCTTTACCCTATCCCGTGCCTTAGAACGAAAGTCCATCGAAGCCATATTTGCTGCTCCTAAACAAACGACCATGGACTATTTGCAGGCCTATGGATTTTCAGGCAAGATCATCCGGTCCTTTTTCAAGCCCTTTTTTACAGGGATCTTCCTGGAGGAGGAGCTCAGGACATCTTCCCGTATGTTTGAATTTGTTTTTAAAATGTTCAGTGAAGGCTATGCAGCGCTGCCGGTGGCCGGGATCGGGACGATTCCCCAGCAACTGGCGGCTTCCCTCAAAACAACGCAGATACAGTACCAGCATCCCGTGCGGAAAGTGGAACCCGGTAAGATCACCCTTGAAGACGGACAAAAGCTTTCCAGTGAT
>JAWWDW010000100.1:0-6526 GCA_033719735.1 Robiginitalea sp.
CGAGGTATTTATGGACCTGAACTACATCTCAGTCACCAAATATGAGGTGGCCGACTGGAATGAGGTTACGATGGAGCTCAGGGAAATGATCCGGGAATACCTGGCTGACGGCAACCCGGTCCTGAAAGAAGGAGCACAGCCCAAACAACCTGAAGGCGTGGGCGGCAGCTCCCCCAACGACCCGAATCTCGACCCCACCTCCAGGGAAATCATCAATATTTTGGAGGAATACGTGAAGCCTGCGGTGGCCAGCGACGGCGGGAATATCGTCTTTCAGTCCTACGAAGCCCAAAGCAAGACGGTGCATGTGGTGCTTCAGGGAGCTTGCAGTGGCTGCCCCTCTTCCACCTATACCCTGAAAAACGGTATCCAGACCATGTTGCAGAACATGATGGGCGATAAGGTTACCGAGGTAGTGGCAATCAACGGTTAAATAATCGTTACCGGTTTGGGATTTCCAGGTCAAAAAGGTATCTTACAGGGAATCAAAAAATAGCCCTTTATGTCACTTTTAAAAGTTATTGAAGTCCTCGCCAATTCGGACAAAAGTTGGGAGGATGCGGCCCAAAATGCCGTGGACCACGCCTCGAAAACGGTCAAACACATCCGATCGGTCAACATTCAGAACCAAAGCGCTACGGTCAAAGACGGAAAAATCATGCAGTACCGCGTGAATGTGAAGATTTCTTTCGAGGTCGAATAACCCGTAACCGTTTCATTGTTAAAGGCGCCCCTTTAAGGGCGCTTTTTTTTAAGGAAATCTACCACATGAAAGCTTCCGAACCCAACGCCCTGATCCACGAAAGCAGCCCGTACCTGCAACAACACGCCTACAATCCCGTGCAGTGGGAAGGTTGGCATGACAGCACCCTGGAACACGCCCAAAAATCAGGTAAACTCCTGCTGATCAGCATCGGGTATGCCGCGTGCCACTGGTGCCATGTCATGGAACATGAGTGTTTTGAGGATCCCGAGGTGGCAGATGTGATGAATGCCCATTTCATCCCCGTAAAGGTAGACCGGGAGGAGCGGCCGGATGTGGACCAGATCTATATGGATGCGCTGCAGGTTATGAGCGGGAATGGCGGCTGGCCCCTGAACGTGGTGGCCCTTCCGGACGGCAGACCTTTCTGGGGGGCTACCTACGTCCCGAAGAAAGACTGGATCCGGGTGCTGCTGCAGCTGGCAAAACTCTACCGGGAAGATCCCGACAAGGTGGTCGAATACGCCTCAGACCTCACTTCCACCCTGCAGCGCATCAACCAGCATGCCCCTGCAGCGGAAGGCCGGAAAGTTCCCGGGAAGACTGAACTGGAGTCCTGGGTGAAATCCTGGAAAAAGGGTTTTGACCCCCATTTCGGGGGGAAACTGGGAGCCCCAAAATTTATGACCCCGGTCATGTATCAGTTCCTCATGCATTGGGGAGAAGCCAGCGGGGATCCCGAGATTCGGGAGCATGTCCGGACCACCCTCCGCGGGATGGCCTTCGGGGGGCTCTTCGACCAGATTGGGGGCGGGTTTTCACGCTATTCTGTGGACCCGCGCTGGCATGTACCCCACTTCGAGAAAATGCTGTATGACAATGCCCAGCTGCTGAGCCTTTATTCGGAAGGGTACGCCCTGTACGGAGAAGGTTTGTACAAAGAGGTGGTGGTGCGGACCCTTGAGTTCCTCGACCGGGAACTGAGCCGGCCCGAAGGCGGGTATTATGCCTCCCTGGATGCCGACAGCCTGAACCCAAAAGGCGAACTGGAAGAGGGAGCTTTCTATACCTGGGACGGGGCAACCCTTGCCAACCTGCTGCGGGAGGACTTTGAATGGTTTCAGGAGTACTACAACATCAACGATTTCGGATTGTGGGAGAAAGGCCGGTACGTTTTAATCCGCACAATCCCCGACCATGAATTTGCCGGCAAACGGGGCTGGACGCTGGAATCCTTCCACGAGCAGCGGTCCCGGGTCTGGAAGCATCTTCTGGAGGTCCGGGAAGAAAGGCCCCGCCCCCGTCTGGATGATAAGATCATCACCTCGTGGAACGGCTTGCTTCTGGGAGGGCTCTGCGACGCCTACCGGTATTGCGGCCTGGAGGATGCCCGGGAAAAGGCCCTTGAACTCGCCGACTTCATACAGGGTTCCCTTTCAAGGGCGGACGGAGGGCTGCTGCATTCGTTCAAAGAAGGGGGTAAGGCCGTAAACGGCTACCTTGAGGATTACGCGGCGGTCATTCAGGGATATATAAAACTCTATGGTATTGTACAGGATACCACCTGGATGGACCGGGCCCGCCACCTGGCATCGTATTGCCTGAAGTATTTCTCCGAAGCGGGACAGCCCCTGTTGTTTTTCAGCTCCAGCCTGGACCGTGCCCTGATCCGGCGTACGCTGGAAGTGAATGACAGTGTCATGCCAGCCTCGAATTCCCTTATGGCCAAAAATCTTTTCGCCCTGGGAGCGTTTTACGGGGATTCCGACTATCGGGACCGCGCCCTTGAAATGCTGGCAGCCGTACAGGACTCCATGCAGCGGTACCCGGGCCAGTACAGCAACTGGATGCACCTCGCCCTATGGCTGGATGCCCCGTTTTACGAGGCAGTCATTACAGGGCCCCAGGCCAGGGAGAAGCTGACCTCCCTTCAGGGGCACTACCTGCCCCATGTGCTGCTGGCCGCAAGCGAGGGTCCGGCAGACGCACCCCTTTTCGAAAATCGCCATAGCCCGGACACCACCCGGATCTTCATTTGCCAGTTCGGGCAGTGCCGCCAGCCGCTTTCAGAGGTTTCTGAAGCCCTGCAGTTACTACAGCTTCGCGAAGGCACCTAAAACCCGTGGGATTGCCCTTTCAATTCCTATATTTGTGACAGAACCAAAGAACCAAAAAAAACAGCATACATATGGAAGACCTAGACGGATACAAACAGATGCTACAGGAAGGCCTGGACTGGATTTGGAATTTTGTGCCCAGCCTGGTTACAGCCCTCATTACCCTGGTGGTCGGGTTATGGATCATCCGGATGATCAACAAGCTGGTAAAGCGGTTTTTCGATAAACACGATTACGATGAGGCCCTGGAAACCTTCCTGCAAAGCCTTATCCGTGCCGGGCTGAAATTCCTCCTTTTTGTCCTGGTGGTCACCCAGTTGGGGGTAAAGTCATCTTCCCTGGTGGCCATGGTAGGTGCCGCTGGCCTCGCGGTGGGCCTTGCCCTTCAGGGGTCCCTGGCAAATTTTGCAGGCGGGGTCCTCATCCTGCTTTTCAAACCCTTCAAGGTGGGAGACTTTATTTCTGCCCAGGGTGTGGATGGGACCGTCAAGGAGATCTCAATTTTCACCACCAAGATCAACACCTTCGGAAACCAGGTGGCCATTGTGCCCAACGGACAACTCTCCAACAACAATATCATCAATTACAATGCGGAAGCCACCCGCCGGGATAAGATCGATGTCGGCATCGGCTACGGTTCAAACATCAAGAAAGCCAAGGAAATCCTGCTGGAGATCTGTGCGGAGGATGCCCGAATCTTAAAGGACCCCGCCCCGGAGGTCTATGTCGGCGCCCTGGCAGACAGCTCGGTCAACCTGACCCTGAGGTTCTGGGCCGAGAATGCAAATTTCTGGGCGGCGCATTTCCACGTGATGGAAACACTCAAACTTCGGTTTGACCAGGAAGGAATCGAGATCCCGTTCCCACAAAGGGACATCCACATGAAAAAAGAGGCCTGATACTAGCGTTTCTTTTTTGTGACGATAAAATCCTTTAAGTAGAAGGGTTCGAAATAGGCCAGGTCTTCGATCTGGCCTATTTCATACAGGTCGGCTGCCAGCAGGCCCAACTCCCTGGCGGAAGGCTGTAGTTCGGTATGGAACCGGAAATTGGGATGTCTGAGGACCTCCCGGCATTTTTCAGCCCCATTCCCCAACAGGTGCACCGGGCCGGCTGCTGCCCAGCTGGCAAACGAATCCTCGGTGACAACCTCAGCCCTGGTAGACGCCACCTCCTTCCCATCGGGATCATAAACCGCCGCATAGACTTCCATCCTGCGTGCATCCAGCATGGGGATCAGCACCCCTGATTCGATCTCGAGCTGGGCGGCCATGCTCTCCAGGGTTGGGACTGCGATCAGGGGAAGGTCCAGGGCAAAGCAAAGGCCCTTGGCCGCAGCCACCCCGATCCGCAAACCGGTGTAGGACCCCGGCCCCTGCCTGACAGCGACCGCATCCAGGTCTGAAGCCTGAAGTCCGGCATCCTTAAGGGCTTCCTCCATAAAAACATGCAGCAGCTCCCCATGGGTATACTCCGGGGAGGGATCCTCCCGAAGGGCACGCAGGTCCCTGCCCTGGTAGATGCTTACCGAGCAATTCGTGGAGGCGGTTTCAAGGTTTATGATCCAGGCCATAGGCCACAAAGATAACGACCTGCCGGCTATCGGAAGCCGGCAGGTCGTTTCAATCAGTCATCAAAATGCTAATTCAATACAATGGGCATCCCGAAATAGAACTCGATTACCTTGATCCGGAAGATATACAGGTACTTGGTGCGGATCACTTCTGCCTTGGCGTTGTCTACCCGGGCCTGGGCCACACCAAAATCAAAGGCATTGAGCAGGCCCACCTCGTAGCGCTCCTTGGCGTATTCAAAGGACAGCTCCCGCGCCTCCAGGGTTTTTACGGCTGCCTCGTAGTTTTTGGCTGCATTGAGCACATCCACATAGGCCTGGTTCACGTTGGTCTCCAAATCCAGTTTGTCCTGCTCCAGTTGTAGTTCTGCCCGTTTGACGTCTATTTGAGATCGCTTGATGTTATTGCGGGTACTAAAACCGTTCAAAAAGGGTATATTGATCTGTGCCCCATAGGAAATACCGTCCAAAATCCAGAGCTGATCGGTAAACGTCGGGGTATAGACCTGACCGGGGTTATCCGGATCCGGAAGCAGGAGGTTGCTCGAATACCGGGTATTGTACTGGAAAAAGGCTCCCAGGGTCGGGGATTGTGCTCCCTTCGCTATCTGCAGGTCTTTCTTGGCCAGCTCCACATTCATCTCCGAAAACTTGATGTCCTTCCGCCAGTCGAGGGCCTTTTGGTAAATCACCTTGGGCGAATTCTCCAGCACACTGGAAGGCGGCACATCGTAATCCTCATCTGCAATGTCAAAATTCTGGTAATCCGTGATCTGCAACAACTGGGCCAGGGCAATCCGCGAAAGCAGCACCTCGTTTTCATTGTTGATGATCTGTTGTTCCTGGTTTGCCGCCGTTGCCTGTACTTCCAGCAGGTCCCCTTCCGGCAGCACCCCTTCCTCTACCTGGGCGCGGGTGCGGTCCAGGTCTTGCTGGGTGGCCGCGTACTGGGCCCTGGAAACCTTCAGGGTCTCCTTGTTGGACAATACCTGGAGATAGGCCACCGCCACGTTCAGGCGGATATCATCTTTCAGGTTTTGAAGGCGGAACTCGTTGGCCAGGGCATTCATTTTGGCCCGACGCAGTCGGTTGACATTGCGAAGCCCGTCAAACAGGTTTACCGTTGAGGTAATGCCCCCATTGGCTGTGGTGATCGCCTCGGTGGTCGGACGGTTTGAGGAAGGATCGATGGTAAAACCCTTATTTCCCCCACCGCTGAGCTGTCCGTTCAACCCGGGAAGGAAATTCCCGATGGCGTCCGATTTGTCGATCTGGGAATTTTCCAGGTCCAGTTCGAATTGCTGTATGGTCAGGTTGTTATCCTCAGCGTAGCGCACGCACTCCTCCAGGGTCCATTTTCGCATCTGCCCCGTCATTACCCCTGCCGTGAGGATACACAAAGCCGTTACTATTCGAAGTTTCATGAGTCGTTTTTTGATGGTTACTATAGTGGTTCGTTCAGATGTTCGTTACGGTCTAATCGGCTTCTTCTCCTTCTCCTTCTCCTTCTCCCTCTTCTTCTTCGTCCTCACCCCGCTTTATGGGCTCGGTCTTGTTCCAAACCTTTACCTGATCCTCCATTTCAAGGCCGGAGATGATCTCCACATTTACCCCATCTGAGATCCCGATTTCGATATCCCTCCGCTCAAATTGCTGGTCTCCTGTAGCCACTTCCACATAGGGTTTGTCGGTCTCCCTGTCAAACTGCAACAGGGCTTCAGGAATTACCATGATGCTGTCCTTCTTCTCCAGGGTAAGGGAGGCGTTGGCGCTATAACCCGCCCGGATCAGTACGGTGTCATTTACGGTCACATCCCCTTCGATCTTGAATTTCACGGCCCCGGCTTCTTCAACACCCTTGGGGGCAATGAATTTCAGAATGGCATCGAAGTTCTGATCCTCCAGGGCCCCCAGGCTGATCTCCAGCGGCATGCCAACACTGAGTTTTCCCACTTCTCCTTCATCCACCTGTCCTTCGAAGATCATCTTACTGAGGTCGGCAATGGTGGCCACGGTGGTCCCCTCATTGAAATTGTTGGCGAGGATCACCTGGTCTCCCACCTCTACAGGGATCTCAAGGATGGTCCCGTTGATGGTCGCCAGGATATTCGTGTTGGCGTTGGTAGCGCCCCC
>JAWWDW010000101.1:0-6510 GCA_033719735.1 Robiginitalea sp.
CCCTGGACTCCGCCCGCTGTTTCATGGCCTGGAAACTATCTCCCGGCTGCAACTCCGGGTTGTTGGGGATGATGGCGATGACCGGGTACCCGCGGGGGGCAAATTTTGTGTCCAGGTCCATGATCCTACTTTCGTACGCTTTTGCATAGGGGCAGGTGTTGCAGGTAAACACCAGGATAAAACCTTTGGCCTGGGGGTAGTCTGAAAGCCCGACGTTACGGCCATCCACAGAAGGCAGGTCAAAGTCCGAAGCCACATCGCCCACCTGGTATCCCTGGGCGTGGGATACCCCGGTGAGGAGCAAGGTAACGATCAGGGCAAGGCATGGTATTTTGTGTGCTTTCATAAGGCGCTATTTTTTGTAAATGAATTTTTCAATTGCGGTCTTAAGGGAGGCACGGTCAAAGGCCGTCTCGTAAAACTGTCCCTGATCTCCGCAGTAAATCAACGTGGCGGGTATGGCCCCGCTCCAATCCGGAGCAACCTTCGGGATCCAGGAATTCTGGTCGGGATCGTCCAGGACGACAACCTGGGATCGTATTCCCTTTTCGCGTATAAATGTGGGCAGTCGATCCTCCCACATGGACTTAAAATCCAAACTGACAAGAATGACCTCTACCCCTTCTGCCCTGTAGGTCCTGGCGGCTTCTTCAAAAAAGGGCAACTCTTTGATGCACGGAGCACACCAGGTAGCCCAGAAATTGACGACCCGTACCGTGTTGTCCCGCTGGTTCAGCAGGGGTGCAAGCCCCTCAAAATCAACCACGGGAATTTCCAGGGCACCATCCCGGATCACGGATTTAGGACTGGATTCCATCCAGGAATAGGCACCACCCACCCCCTGAGCAAGGAGGGTGGTGACGGCAAAAAAGAAACTACCTAAGAATATCGTCAAACGCATCTCCCTAAAAATAAGGCAGTTCAGGGGAACCCCACACGAATTAACAAAAATTTATACGACCCGGATTTGGAGAAGCGAATCCGATTCGCATATATTTGTATATACAATTGTTGTATGTACATGAACGTTGAACAGCGCATAAAGACCGAACAGCCCCTGCCCCTCCAAAGGCGTACGATCATTCACCTGATGTTGATCAACAACCTCATAGGGGATCAGATGTCACAGGCCTTGAAACCCTTTGAGGTAAGCCTGCAGCAATTCAACGTCCTGCGGATCCTGAGGGGGCAGAAAGGGAAACCGGCCAACCTGAGCACCCTGAATGATCGCATGGTCAGCCGGATGAGCAACACCACCCGTTTGGTGGACAAACTGATCGCCAAAGGACTGGCCAATCGAAATACCTGTCCGGAAAACCGCCGGAAAGTGGAGATACGGCTTACCGAGAAAGGACTGGCATCCCTCAAAGCCATGGACAGGGCGGTGGATGCAGCAGAAAAAAAATTGATGGGCTCCCTATCTGAAGAAGAACTCAGGCAGCTCAACGACCTCTTAGACAAAGTGTAATATTATTTAAATCCGAATAATGCGAACAGAAACCCTAACAACAGCGCTCGCCAAAGAATACATCGAAAGCCTCAACTGGCGGTATGCCACCAAAAAATTCGATCCTTCCAGGACCATCCCCGAAGCAGATCTAAGGAAGCTGCTGGAAGCGGTACGACTCAGTGCCTCTTCCTACGGGCTTCAGCCTTATAAGATCCTTGTAGTGGAGGACAAAGACCTGCGGGAGCAACTGCGCCCTTCCTGCTGGAACCAGCCCCAGATCACGGAGGCCTCGCATGTGTTGGTCATTGCCAGCAGGGCCGATTTTGATGCAGAACTGATCGATTCCTACCTGGAAGAGGTATCACAGACGCGCGGAATGCCGGTAAAAGACCTCAGCGGGTACGGGGATTTTATGAAATCAAAACTCCTCGACCTCCCCGCGACTACCAAAGCGGAATGGACCGCCAGGCAAGCCTACATCGCCCTGGGAAATCTCCTCTCGGCAGCAGCGGTACAACGCATAGATGCCTGCCCCATGGAAGGTTTCGAAAAAGCACAGGTGGATGAGATCCTGGGCCTGGGGGAACAGGGGCTTACCACGGCCGTAATCATCCCGATCGGGTACCGGGCCGAAGCAGACGACACCCAACATTACAAGAAGGTCCGCAGGTCCGAAGAAAGCCTTTTTGAATACAGATAAGCATTTTCAATTCATTCAATAGTTACTAATCCTTTTAAATCATTCCTATGAAACGTACCATTTTCACCATTGCCCTGGCCTTTTTTACGGCCGGTATCTACGCGACAGAACCTGTTGCTGAAGAGAAAGTAACCGTCAAAGCAGAAGAAAGCACCGTTACCTGGAAAGCCTACAAGGTAACCGGATCCCACACCGGGACGGTCGCCCTGAAATCCGGGGACCTGGTATTTGACAACGGCACCCTCAAAGGAGGTACCTTCGAGGTAGACATGACCTCCATTATCTGTACCGACCTTGAAGGGGAGTACAAGGAAAAACTGGAAGGCCACCTGAAATCCGACGATTTTTTCTCTGTGGCATCCCACGAAACCTCCAGGCTGGTCTTTACGGACGTCAAAGCGACTGGTAAAAACTCCTACGAGGTAACCGGGGATCTGACCATCAAGGGAATCACAAAACCCGTGACCTTTGATGTATCCGTCTATGGAAGCAAGGCTACGGCTACCCTCAAAATCGACCGTGCCCAATACGATGTACGCTATGGATCCGGGAGCTTTTTTGACGATCTCGGAGACAAGACCATCTACGATGAATTCGACCTGGTCGTTGACCTGGAATTCTAGAATGCACTGAAATTATAGGAATAACGCCGGGCAGCCCCGGCGTTATTTTTTTGGAAGGATTGGCGAAATAAATTTTCCTTTCTATATTTGAACCGATGATTGCGAATACACATACAAACTGGTGGTGGAAGTCAGGACCCGGAAGGTCGTGACCTGAGCCCTGTTTGTATCATGAGATATGAGGCTTGTCTGTCACGACAGGCCTTTTTTTGTTTAAACGACTGTACATGAAGTACCCCTTACAAACCTTCTATAAAAAAATCCTGGCAGACACCATTACCCCGGTCAGCGTATACCTGAAAATCCGGGACCGGTTCCCGGGGAGCATCCTGCTGGAGAGCAGCGACTACCACGCCAATGATAATTCATTCTCCTACATCTGCTGCAACCCCATCGCTTCGATCCGGGTGGAGGAAGGTGTGCTGATTGAGGAATTCCCGGATGGCAGCAGCAGCAGTACTGAAATCACCCCCGAAACGGATGTCCCCATGAAGATCCAGGAATTCGCGGGGCGGTTCAGCGTGGAAGACCAGGGGTTTAAATTCATAAACAACGGATTGTTCGGGTATCTCTCGTACGATGCCGTACAGTTTTTTGAGGATATCGAACTATCCAAAAAACCGGACTCCCCAGCCATCCCGGACCTCCTCTACAAGGTCTACCGCAATATCATTGCCATCGACCACTTCAAGAACGAGGCCTACCTGTTCGACCACAGTTTTGACGGGAGCAACAACCTGGATGAAATTGAACAGATCCTGTCCATTCAGACCTTTGCGACCTACCGCTTCAGACGGGAGGGACCCAGGGGCAGTAACCTAAAGGATGAAGAATACCTGGAGCAGGTGGAACTGGCCAAAAAGCACTGCGCCAGGGGCGATGTCTTCCAGCTGGTCCTCTCCCGGAGGTTCAGCCAGGCCTTTAAGGGGGACGAGTTCAACGTCTACCGGGCCCTGCGTTCCATCAACCCCTCCCCCTACCTGTTTTATTTTGACTATGGGGACTTCAAGATTTTCGGCAGTTCCCCGGAAGCCCAGCTCGTGGTCCGGGAAGGAAAGGCTGAAATCCACCCCATAGCAGGGACCTTCCGCAGGACGGGGAACGACGAGGAAGATGCCGAACTTGCGAGGAAACTCGCTGCCGACCGCAAAGAGAACAGCGAACACGTAATGCTGGTAGACCTGGCGCGGAACGACCTGAGCCGAAACGGGCACGCGGTGGCCGTGGAAACCTATCGGGAAGTGCAGTACTTCTCCCATGTCATCCACCTGGTCTCCAAGGTCACCGGCCAGATCAAAGAGGGTACCCCCACCATGAAGGTGGTGGCAGATACCTTCCCCGCCGGGACCCTGAGCGGGGCCCCAAAGCACCGTGCCATGCAACTGATCGAAACCTACGAAAAGACCTCGAGGGGGTACTACGGGGGCGCGATCGGGTTTATGGCCTTCGACGGGGATTTCAACCACGCCATCATGATCCGGACCTTCCTCAGTAAGAACCACCAGCTCTACTACCAGGCAGGGGCAGGCCTGGTAGCGGCCTCGGACCCGGAGGCAGAGCTTCAGGAAACCTATAACAAGCTGGGGGCCCTGAGCACGGCCCTGGAAATCGCAGAATCCCTCAAGAGATGAAGCAGGTACTGGTCATCGACAACTACGACAGCTTTACCTACAACCTGGTGCACTACCTGGAAGAACTCGGGTGCCGGGTGGATGTGCGAAGGAACGACCAGCTGGAGTTGGAGGAGGTTGCCCCCTACGAGAACATCGTCCTCTCCCCGGGCCCCGGAATCCCGGATGAAGCCGGGCTGCTGAAGGCGATCATAAAACGATACGCCCCGGAAAAACGGATGTTTGGGGTATGCCTGGGGCAACAGGCCATTGCCGAGGTATTCGGGGGGAGGCTGATCAACCTGGACAAGGTCTATCACGGGGTGGCCACCACCATAGAAGTACTCGCAGACGATGTGCTGTACCGGGGCCTGCCGGGGACCCTGGAGGTAGGCCGCTACCATTCCTGGGTGGTGGATCCCGAGCTGCCCTCCTGCCTGGAAGCCACTGCCGTGGATTCCGAAGGGGAGGTGATGTCCCTGCGCCACCGCGAATACGACCTCAGGGCGGTACAGTTCCACCCCGAATCCGTGTTGACCCCTGAAGGAAAAAAAATGCTGTCGAACTGGTTAAATGCGACCCCATGAAAGAAATCCTGAACAAACTTATCGGGCATCAGCTGCTGAGCCGGGAAGAATCCCGTCAGGTACTGATCGAAATGGCCAATGGCACCTACAACACCAGCCAGACCGCCGCCTTCCTAACCGTCTACATGATGCGCAGCGTCACCACCGAGGAACTGGAAGGCTTCCGGGACGCCCTTCTGGAGCTCTGCCATGCGGTCGACCTTTCGGACTATGAGCCCATCGACCTCTGTGGGACGGGGGGGGACGGAAAAAACACCTTCAACATTTCCACCCTGGCTTCCTTTGTTACCGCCGGGGCCGGCATACCGGTTGCCAAACACGGGAACTACGGGGTGTCCTCCACCTGCGGGAGCAGCAACGTGCTGGAATTTCTGGGGATCCGGTTCAGCAGGGAGGAAGACTTCCTCCGGCGGTGTATGGAGGAGGCCGGGATCTGTATCCTGCACGCCCCCCTCTTCCACCCGGCCATGAAACAGGTGGCCCCTATCCGGCGCGAACTGGGCGTGAAGACTTTTTTCAACATGCTCGGCCCCATGGTGAATCCGTCCTTCCCGAAATACCAGATGGTGGGCGTCTTCAACCTGGAACTGGCCCGCATGTACGGCTACCTCTACCAGAACACGGACAAGACCTTCAGCATCCTCCACGCCCTGGACGGCTATGATGAAATCTCCCTGACCGGGGATACCAAGGTTATCGGCAATACGGTGGAATCCGTGCTCCGGCCCCAAGACCTCAGCCTGGAGCCCCTTGCGCCCGGGGCGATTCACGGGGGCGAGACCGTGGCCGAAGCAGCCGGCATTTTCATGAATGTGCTGCAGGGCCAGGGGACGCCTGCCCAGCAGGCCGTGGTCTGCGCCAATGCGGGGGTTGCCATTGCCACCGCCAGCGGGGGCAGCCCGAAGGAAGGTTTTGAAAAAGCGAAAGAATCCCTGAGAAGTGGAAACGCTTTGAAGGCCTTCAAACGATTACAGGAACTCAGTGCCTAAAAAAGTTGCGACATGACCATTCTGGACAGGATCATTCTGGACAAAAAAGCCGAGGTGGGGTTGAAGAAAAAACTGGTACCGGAAAGGACCCTTGAGGGCTTCAGCCTGGTATCCCGGGAAACCCGCTCCCTGAAAAATGCCCTGTTGGGCAAACCGACGGGGATCATCGCCGAACACAAAAGGCGGTCTCCCTCCAGGGCGGTGATCAACCAGGGCTGTTCCGTATCCGAAGTCGTGCAGGGATATGAGCAGGCCGGCGCTGCAGGCATCTCCGTACTTACCGATGGAAAGTATTTCGGCGGCTCCCTGGAGGACCTGCTCCTGGCCAGGGCGAGCACGGACCTGCCGCTGCTCCGCAAGGAATTCATCGTGGATCCCTACCAGGTACTGGAAGCCAAAGCCTTTGGGGCAGACGCCATCCTGCTGATCGCGGCGGTGCTCTCGGAAGCCGAACTCACCTCCCTGAGTCAAAAGGCCCACGACCTGGGCCTCGAAGTCCTCCTGGAAGTCCACAGTGCGGAGGAACTCGAACCCTCCCTGAAGGCAGGGGC
>JAWWDW010000102.1:0-6488 GCA_033719735.1 Robiginitalea sp.
GATACATGGGATGTTGAGATTTCCATCGTCACCAACGGGTCCTTTGTGCCCAGCGATGCCCGGACCTTTATTATCGACACCAACCGGTTTGATGAACTCACCACCCTCTCCGGGGAAGCGGTTTTAGAAGTGCCGACTATATTGGGGGGAAATGCCACGCCCGCCACCCTGGTTGCGAATGTCAGTGGTGAGATCTTTCAATTTGAAACCCCTGAGGGCCTCGGGGTTTCAGACCTGAACCTGCTGCCGAATGCCTTCCTGCAGGCCAAGGTAGGGCTGCCTTTTGCCACGGAGGCCGGGGTACGGATATTTCCAAATATCACGGTGGGGGATGTGGAGCTCGGCTTATATGGGATCGGCCTGCAACACGAATTCAGCCGCTGGATCGAATTCCTGGACCAGTCTCCTGTGGCCCTGTCCGTTTTTGGGGCCTACACGAACCTGAGTGCCAAATACAATTTCGAGACCGGGGGGGATGTGCTGGGAGAAGGTCAGCGCGTAAAGCTCGACATGAATTCCTGGTTGATTGAACTAGTTACTTCCACAAGGTTCGAAAAATTAAATTTTTTCGGGGGCCTTGGGTATGTAACCGGGGACAGCGATACCCGGCTCCAGGGTACTTATGAAGTGCAGACCCGCAACCCGGTCACCTTTACCGATCCATTCGATTATCAGAACGAGGTGTCCGGTTTTCGTGCCAATCTGGGAGCCAACCTAAGGCTGGGCTGGTTCGGTATGAACCTGGCCTATACGTTTCAGGGATACACCAACCTCTCGTTGGGGATGAATTTCAACATCAGGTAAATGGCCCAACCGGGCTTGACCCCTTAGTCATCTGAGCCAGGACGTCCCGAACACGATATAAAAGGCAAATTCCTCCCCGTTCCCCCAGGCGAAGTCCATGCCCATGTTTACCCCTAAAAGCCGGGCAATCTTATACCGGAAGCCCGTACCCAGGTTCCAGGCCCAGTCACCCGCTCCGAATTGTCCAAAGTCCGAAAAGGCATTCCCGACCCCCGTGAACCCGAGCACTGACCAACGTTTATAGATAGTATAGGTCCATTCGGTTTCGGCTAAGAGGGTATTGTTCCCCTGGTAGCGCATGGCGGGAATCCCGCGCAGGCTTATGAAGGGATAGGCATAGAAAGGGGCATCCCCCAGCAGATAGCTCCCCTGGAAGCGCCAGGCAGATCCCAGGCGGTCGGAAACGGGCAGGTAGCTGAAAAGGTCCGTATGCAGGGTTGCGAAGTTATCCGAAGAACCCAGCCACTGTGCGGATATGTTGACCGAGACTTCCCCAAAAAGTCCCCGGGCGGGGGTAAAGGCATTATCGCGACTGTCATAGGCAACCCCAGGGCGGATGGCACTGATGCGGGAACTGGTGTTGAGCCGTTTGAGGATCTCATTGATGATAGGGCGACCGGGAATGGTATCAAAGGAAATTTCGGTATCGAAATAGGTATACGTGGCCCCGGCGTACCATTTGGAATCGCCCAGCCGCACTTCCGCTTTTTGGAGCACCACCCAGGAGTCCAGCTGAATGCCAATGGGATTGTCCCTCAGGATCGGGTTGTTGTTCCCGTAGTAATCAATCCGTAGGTCCGGCTTGAAAACCGCCGTCATGGTGCGTACCCGGTTCTCCCCGAAAATGTGGCGGTGGAAGGCCCCCGCTCCCCAGGTCTTGTTCTCCGTATACAGGCCCGCAATACCGGATACGTCCGGAGGGACATAAGAGCTGTATTCTTTCTTTCGGTTGTGGAAATAGAGCAGGGCAGCTCCCCCACCATACCCGACGGCAGGTTCTGTGATGGGGATAAGCACGGGTAGCACCCCATGGGCCTCGAGGAGGAACTGGCTCAGGTCGATCGCCCCGTCCTCCGGGTCCCTGAAGCTCAGTTTCTTCTTTTCGATCGCTGTTTCTGTGGAGTCGATCTGGCCCCGGAGCCCCAGCGCACAGCAGCCACACCAAATCATCAGAACTACCCGGCGAAGCCCGATACGTGGCATGTTAGAGGTTTATAGGCGTGTTCGTTTTACTGCACTGCTTCCAGCAGGGCGGTATCATAGGGGGTGTCCAGTTCCACCTTTCCGTTCTTCACAATGGCCTGCGTGCCTGAATAGGTATCTTTCAGCGTGGTCCCGTCCCCGAAAAACCCTTTGACGTTCAACTGTTTTTTTCCCTCCGGTAGGTCCAGCCCCACCACAACTTTATCACGGAAGTCCCCGTCGGTGTAGGTCCGGCTGAAGACGTAGGGATTCCTGGAGAGTCGTTTGTGCTTTCCGGCGCCCACGGCCAGGTGGTCCCTTCGGAATTTCCCGAGTTTCTGCCAGTGCTGCAGGATCTTTTGGGTCTGCTCCAGGCTGTCCAGCTCCTCCCAGTTCATAAAGGAGCGGAGGGTCGCATCCCCCACTGTACCCGCAATGGTAAGGTCACGGGCCGTTTCATCCCCATAGTAAATTTGGGAAGCTCCGGGAGTCAACAGCAGTACGTTGGCACTCCGGAAGGGTTGCTCCCGGTCCTTGTCGAAAGGTGCCCCGTCATCGTGGGAAGTGAGGTAGTTCAGGACACTTTTTCCCTTCAGGTCGGTGTGGAGGATCCGGCTGTATTTCCGGAAAATCTCCTCATAGGGTTTGTGGGCATCGGTCTTGAGTTCAAAGTTGATCAGGCTGTGGAACCCGTGGTCGAAATAGTCCACGCTCCGGTCCCCGAAATCAAAGGCGCGTCCTCCGGAAACCCCGTAGTTATAGACCTCCCCAACCATGTAGAAGGGCGTATCGTCCAGGACCTTGTCCGGGTTGTGTTTCTTCCAGATTTCAAAGGCATAGGCCGCCTGATCATAGAGTTCTGCCCAGGCCTTTTCATCGGCGTGTTTTACCGTGTCCACCCGGAACCCGTCGATGCCCAGGTCGTTTACGTAATCTGTCAGCCATTTGATGATATAAAACCGAGGGGCCCTTGGATATCCGGTCCGCTGAAAGAAGGTCTGCAATTCGTCCAGTTCAGTGCTCAGGCGCCCCTCCGACTTCCATTTTGCAAGCAGGGCATCCGGAAGCTCCACAGGGTCATCCGATTCCGTGTATACATCCGGGAGGTTGTCCACCAGGGTACAGGCAGTGGTGGTCTCGTAAGATTCAAAGGAGCAGGTGGGATCCAGCCGTACCCAGTCTTCGGGCCAGGCAGGGTCTGAGGGGGTCACCGGTCCTGTATGGTTGACCACCACGTCCATCAGTACACGGATGCCGTGCTTATGGGCGGTTTCCACCAATGTGGCCAGTTCTTCATAGGTGCCAAAATTCGGGTCCAGGGCTGTCCAGTCGCGGGCCCAGTAGCCGTGGTAGGCGTAGGTGTTCCCGGTCCCTTCATCCGTATCCCCGTGGATCTGTTCCACCACAGGGGTGAACCAAATAGCGTTCACCCCCAGGTCCGTAAAATACCCGTCCCGGATTTTCTCCGTAATCCCGGCCATATCCCCACCGAGAAAGCCCCTTAGCGGGCCGGTGGGGTTCTTCCTGTCGTAATTCACATCGTTTTGTGGATTTCCATTCCGGAACCGGTCGGTGAGCAGGAAATAGACGTTGGCCGCATCCCACAGGAAGGGCACAGAATCCGCCACCGCTGCCGTCTCCTGAGGGGGGTCATCCACGACTGTTTCCCTGGTCTCGGATTTGGGTTTACAACCAATGAAAAGGGTGGCCAACAGGAATGCTAAAAGGGGTCTGGGCATTGCTTCAGGATTTTCCCTAAAACTAAAAAATGCCCGGGGAACTTTAAAATTTAATTTTCCCGGTTCAGCACCCGGTATTCCTCATAACAACTGCTCAGGGCGTCGAGGATCTGAAGGTCGTTTGCAGTCCGGATAAACGACCTGGAATAGTTGCAATTGGTCAGGATGTCTTCGATATCCACTTTTTCCAGCTGGAGGAGTTCCATGAGTGTTACCCGGTCGAATTTTGATGCGAGCAGGTCCCGGATTTGGTCGTCTTCTTTGATTTTCCGGAGCTTGCGCATTTGCCGGGGGTGTTTCCCAAAGAGGTTCCGCAGCAGGTCGGCGGGATTCATGATGGCTCCGAGTACTTTGGAAACCGCACCCGGGGTCTTGCTGCCGGCTTCATAACTGACCGGCAAACCGGAGATGCTGTACTGGTAAGCCGTATTGATGGGGAGGTTTTTGACATCGATTTCCAGATAGCCCGTTAACTGATAGGGCTGTACGATGACTTCTTCCAGGGCATAGGCGAGTTCAGTGAGCGCAATTTTCGTGTCCTGGAACTTGAACATGTCGTTGGTCACGCGGATCTTCTGGGGCTTAAACCCAAGATAGGAAAAATAGAGGGTGTCATTCACGGCCGCGCGGATGGAAAAAGTCCCTTTCTGGTCGGTGATGGTCCCGACCACCTGATTCAGGTTGATCACGTGCACACTCTCCAGGGGGCGGTCTGTCTGGGCATTGATCACCGTGGCCCTGAAAGTTCCCTCCTCAGGGGTGGTTTCCGGTTCCTGAGCCAGCCCGGTAAATCCCCAGATCATCAGGGAACCCAACATAAAAAAACGTCTCAACATAAGCTCCGCCACACTGGCTGAACGAAGTAAGGGAAAAAAAGAGGCAACTTCCAAATTTTTTGGATTCCCTTAACGCTTGCGCTTTTTGCCTCCCTTGGTTCCATTTTTCTTTTTCGTGCTTTTTTTCTTTTTGGAAGCGGATTTGGGGAACCCCTGGTACGTTCCTTTCGAAGCCCGCCATCCTTTTTTTCCTTTTGAGCCCCGTCCCTTTTTGCCAGATTTCGGCCGGGATGAAATCTCCACATGAATGGCGCGACCCTTGTGGGTAAACCCCTGAAAGGTCTCAAGCACCAGGGGAGAAAGGGCAGCGTCTGTATTGAAGAAGGAAAAGCTGTCTTTGACATCCACGTGATAGATGTCTTCTTTTCCAAGTCCCAGGGTGGCTTTCAACAGGTCTTTCAAACTCATCCAGTCAAACCCATCCCGTTCCCCCAGGTTTATGAAATACCGAACCTGCCCTTCCCCGGAAGCTTCGGGCACCCTGTCAGTGCTCCCCGCGGACACCGGGTTCGGAGCCTTTTTGTAGAAATCGTGGAACCGGCTGAATTCCACAGAAACCATTTTCCGGATAAGCTCCTCCCGGCTCAGCCCCTCCAAAACGTCGTTTACAGCCGGGAGGTACCCTTCCACGGCCGGGTTGATATCCGTCTCCCGGATCTTATTGGCCAGGTGGTAGAGTTGTATCTCGCAAATCTCCATGCCATCCGGCAATTCCTGTTTTTCAAAGGGTTGCCCGATCCTTTTTTCGAGCTGGCGGACCCTGCGCTGTTCGGAACGGGTTACGATGGCCATGGAAACCCCGGATTTCCCTGCCCTTCCGGTCCGCCCGCTACGGTGTGTATAGGTTTCGGGTTCGTCTGGCAGCTGGTAATGGATCACATGGGTGATGTCGTCCACGTCGATGCCGCGCGCTGCCACGTCCGTGGCAACCAGCAGCTGTGTCTGTTTTTTGCGGAAAGACCCCATGACCAGATCCCGTTGGTTCTGGCTGAGGTCCCCGTGAATTGCCCCGGCATTGTAACCGTCTTCCATCAGTTTTTCGGCCACTTTCTGGCTGTCCCTCTTGGTGCGGCAGAAAATAACAGAAAACAAGCCGGGATTCGCATCCACCAAACGCCTCAGGGCTGCGTACCGGTGCCTTCCGGATACTTCGTAGTACTCATGCCGGATGGTATCCACTGCCTTGTTTCTGGTGCCAACCGTCACCTCTGCAGGATGGTGCATGAAGTCTTTGGCGATTCGCGCCACCTCCCTGGGCATGGTCGCGGAGAACAACCAGGTGGATTTATCTTCCGGCGTCCCGGCCAGGATGTCCCGGATGTCTTCGTAAAATCCCATGTTGAGCATCTCATCAGCCTCGTCCAGGATACAGTAGGAAATCTTTGAAAGGTCGATGATGCCACGCCCGATCATGTCCTTAACGCGCCCCGGTGTCGCGGCGATGATTTGTGGGTTCCTGCGTACTTGTTTGGCCTGTTCCTGTATGCTGGCGCCTCCGTAGACCGCGGTAATACCGAGCCCGGGCATGTATTTGGCATAATTCTGCAATTCTGAGGTAATCTGCAGGCAAAGTTCCCGGGTAGGAGAGAGGATCAGTGCCTGGGAGACCCTGCGTTCCGGGTCGGTTTTTTGGAGCAGGGGCAACCCGAAGGCAGCCGTCTTTCCGGTACCGGTCTGGGCCAGGGCCACCAGGTCCGTTTCACTTTGTAGCAACATGGGGATGACCTCCTGCTGGACGGGTGTGGGTTCCAGGTACCCGAGGTCCCGGACGGCATTTTGCAAGGACGCACTCAGCCCGAGCGATTCAAATGAAATCATGTAAAATAGAGATATGTGATCTGTGAATGGAGTAAATTGACCGGAATTCGCGAGGCGCTTTTTTCTACGCCTTTTTTGGGGATACCCGACAAATGAGGTGCAAAGATAC
>JAWWDW010000103.1:0-6433 GCA_033719735.1 Robiginitalea sp.
GGCTATTCTCCTTCATTCCCGGGACAAATCTGTATTTTTGACCCCTGTTAAACGGGCGGATGAAACGGACTTTCGAAATTGGTTTTATACTGATAACATTGGTGAGTTGCCAGCGAGAACCCACCATGGCTTTCAGGGAACTGGAACCCAGTGAAACCGGAGTCCATTTTAACAACGAATTGTTGGAAACCCCCGAGCTGAACATTCTCACCTACCTCTATTACTACAACGGCGGAGGGGTTGTAGCGGCAGATTTTAACAAGGACTCCCTTCCGGACCTGTATTTTGGGGCGAACCAGCAGGCCGATGCCCTTTACATCAACAAGGGAGGAATGCAATTCGAAGAAGTTTCCGTTTCTTCGGGCATTGCAAATGCCGATGGATGGACCACAGGCGTAACCCATGCGGATGTAAACGGGGACGGGCTGGAAGATATCTACGTATGCAAGGCGGCCGGGTATCGGGCCCTGGAGGGGCGAAACCTGCTTTATATCAACCAGGGCGTGAATCCCGAAGGAATCCCTTATTTCAAAGAAGCTGCGGCTGAATACGGCTTGGATTTTTCAGGCCTTTCCACCCAGGCGGCCTTTTTTGACTACGACCTGGACGGGGACCTCGACCTTTTCCTGCTCAACCACTCCGTCCACCCCAACCGCAACTATGGCAAGGGCTCCCAACGCAAATCGTTTGACCCGCTTTCCGGGGACCGGCTCTACCGAAATGACCAGGGCTACTTCTCCGATGTAAGCCAGCAGGCGGGTATATTCCAGGGGAAAGCCGGATATGGCCTGGGCCTGGGTATCAGCGACCTGAACAACGACGGCTACCCGGATATCTATGTGGGCAATGACTTCTTTGAGAATGACTACCTCTACCTGAACCGGGGGGATGGCAGTTTTGAAGAGCTTATTTCAGATGAGGATTCAGGCGTGGGGCATACCACCCATTTCAGCATGGGCAACGACCTGGCCGATATCAACAACGACGGTCTAGTGGACCTGGTTTCCCTGGACATGCTGCCGGAAGACCTGATCACCTATAAGACGTCAGGCCTTGAATACGCCTACCCTATCTACGGGCAATATTTGAAAAATGGATTCGCACCCCAGTACATGCAAAACACCCTCCAGCTCAACCTGGGCAATGCCTCCTTCTCCGAAATAGCGTATTTAAGCGGAATAGCTGCCACCGAATGGTCCTGGGGGGGGCTGTTGGCTGATTTTGACAATGACGGATACAAAGACCTTTTTGTCAGCAACGGTATCAAAGGGGCCACCAATGACATGGACTACATGAACTTCATCGCGAATGAAGATATCCAAAGGCGCATCGACCAGGGCATGCAGGATACAGACATGCCCCTGACCCGTGAAATCCCGCCCAAGAAAGTCCCAAACTACTTCTTCAGGAACAACGGGGACCTCACCTTTACCGACGTCAGCACCACCTGGATCGGAGACCGGCCCACCTACAGCCATGGCAGTGCGTACGCCGATCTCGACGGGGACGGGGACCTGGACCTGGTCGTCAATCACGTGGATCAGACAGCCTCCATCCTGGAAAACACCCTGGAAACCGGGAATTTTTTAAAGGTTTCCCTGTCGGGATACCCACCCAATACCCGCGGTATCGGAGGAAAGGTCATCGCCTATTCCCCTGATGGGATGCAGGTGGTGGAGAATTTCACTACCCGGGGCTACCTAAGCGCCGTTCCTGCGGAGATACACCTCGGCCTTGGGGAATCCGAAAAGCTGGATTCCCTCCTTGTGGTCTGGCCCGGCGGAAGCTATCAGAAAGTTACAAAGGTCCAGGCCGGCCAGCGGCTGGTTTTCCAGCAACAAGAGGCTACAGGCAATTACTACCTGGAACACACACCCCAACCCTTCCCGTTATGGCAGAAAACCGACAGCCTCCTGCCTTTTGTTCATGCCGAAAATCCCAGCCTGGATTTTGACAGGGAACCCCTTATCGCCTACGCCCGCTCCAACCAGGGTCCTGCCCTTTCCGTAGCCGACGTCAATGGCGACACCCTGGAAGACCTCTTTATCAGCGGGGGGAAACGGCAGGCATCCGCCCTCTCCCTACAGCAACCCGACGGCACCTTTGTACCCCAAAATGCCGCCCTCTTCGAAACCGACGCCATCAATGAAGACACCGGCCATATTTTCATGGATGTGGATTCCGATGGCTGGCAGGACCTGGTGGTGGTAAGCGGCGGGAATGAGTTCACCACGGGGAGCCCTATCCGGCCAAGGCTTTACCGGAACCGGAACGGAAGCTTTCAAAAGGACAGCCTTGCGTTTAAGGACTTCTTTATAAATGCCTCTTCCGTGGCTTCCACGGACATGGACCAGGACGGAGACCCGGACCTCCTCATCTGCGCAGATGCCGTCCCCGGCGCCTTTGGAAAAAATCCAACCCACGGCCTCTTCGAAAACGACGGGAAGGGGGGCTTCAGGGAGGTCACTAAAACACGGATATCGGAATTACAGGATTTTGGCCCTGTTTCGGATTTTAAATGGGCCGACTTAAACGGGGATGGCCTTGTGGATCTGGTAGCAGCCGGGCACTGGACCCCAGTGTCCATTTTCCTGAATACCGGTGAGGATTGGAAGCGATCCCAAAATAATGGGCTGGAATTTACCGACGGCTGGTGGAATTGCCTTGAAGTGGCAGACATCGACCAGGACGGGGATTTGGACCTAATTGGTGGCAACTGGGGGCTGAACAGCAAGTTCCGGGCCTCCCGATCCACCCCGGTAAATTTATACAGGGCCGATTTCGACCAGAACGGTTCGGTGGAACCCCTGGTTACCTATTATCACAACGGGATAGAAACCCCTTTTGCTTCCAGGGACGAGCTCGGAAAGCAAATGCCTTTCCTCAACAAAAAATTTCGCACCTATGCGGAATTTGCGAAAGCCCCCCTGGAGGCGCTCTTCGGGGCAGAAGCCCTTCAGGAAGCCGACCGCAAACACGTATACGAGCTGGGGAGCACGGTGTTTCTCAATGACGGTAACGGGTATTTCAGGAGGATCCCACTTCCGGCGATCGCCCAGGCATCCACGATCTTCGACTTCCTCTTGGAAGACCTCGACCAGGATGGGCTACCGGACCTCATGATCGTAGGCAACCTCTATGAAATCAGCACCCAACTGGGCAGGATGGATGCCTTCCACGGGTTGGTGCTCAAAAACCAGGGAGATGGGTCCTTTTCATGGGCCCCGGAACTGGCGCCCCCGGTTTGGGGTGCCGGCCGGAAAATCGACACCCTTCGCATCGGAACTAAAAAACACTACATAATCGGGCGGAACAACGACTCCCCCCTGATTTTTGCCAAAAAATAATGAAGACCAAATGAAACGATACCTATCCTTTCTGCTTTGTGGCGCGCTCCTGCTCGGAGCCTGTGAGACCACAGAAAAGGAACCCGAATTGGCCGAATCCGCCGAGCCAACCCTGTTTACCCTGCTGCCTTCGGACAGCACCGGGATTGACTTTGTAAACTTTGTGGAGAACCAGAAGGATTTCAACATCTTCAAATACCGCAACTTTTATAACGGCGGGGGGGTGGCCCTGGGGGACATCAACAACGACGGCCTGGTGGATGTTTTCCTGACCGGGAACATGGTCCCCAACCGGCTGTACCTCAACAAGGGAAACTTCCAGTTTGAGGATATTTCTGAACAAGCCGGGGTGCTGGGGAACAAACCCTGGTCTACAGGGGTGGTCATGGCCGATATTAATGCAGACGGCCTTTTGGATATCTATGTCAGCAATGCCGGGAACATGGAAGGCAACAACCACGACAACGACCTGTATATCAACAACGGGGACGGGACCTTTACGGAACGCGCCAGTGAGTACAACCTGGCAGAAACCGGTTTTACCACCCATGCCACCTTCTTCGACTACGACAAGGACGGGGACCTGGACGCCTATATCCTCAACAACAGCAATATTCCGGTCAGCAGCCTTGGCTATGCGGAACAGCGCGAAGTGCGCGCCCAGGACTGGGAAGGGGTACCCCACATTTTCCGGGGTGTGGGGGATATGCTGCTCCGCAATGATGGCGGCACCTTTGTGGACGTGAGCGAGCAGGCCGGGATCTACGGAAGCCTGATAGGGTTTGGCCTCGGGGTGATGGTCACCGATTTCAACCAGGACCTGTACCCGGATATTTACGTCTCCAACGATTTTTACGAAAGGGACTACCTGTACATCAACAACCAGGACGGAACATTTTCTGAACAGATCAAGGACTGGACCGGACACCTGAGCCTGTCTGCCATGGGTATCGACATTGGCGATATCAACAACGACGGATATCAGGACATTTTTATTACAGACATGCTCCCGGAACCTGAAGAGCGCGTAAAATCCGTGATGGAATTCGAGGGCTACAAGGTCTACGACCTGAAGCGGGACAAGGATTTCTTCCAGCAGTACATCCAAAATACCCTACAGTTGAACAACGGAAACGGCACGTTTTCCGAAATCGCTTACTACAGCGGGGTCCACGCTACGGACTGGAGCTGGGCGGGCCTGATGTTCGATATGGATAACGACGGGCTGCGGGATATCTTTATCACCAACGGGATCAACCACGACCTTACCGACCTGGATTTTGTCGATTTTTTTGCGGATGAAATCATTCAGAAAATGGCCCTGACGGGAAAAAAAGAGTCCATAGATTCCATCATCCAGAAGATGCCCATCAAACCCCAGCCCAATTTTGCCTACCGCAACAAGGGGGACCTGACCTTTGACAAGGCCAATGCGGCCTGGGGCTTTGAGATCCCAACCCGTTCAAATGGGGCCGCCTACGGGGACCTGGACAATGACGGGGACCTGGACCTGGTGATCAACAACGTGAACATGGAAGCCTTTGTGTACAGGAACAACACGGACCGCCAAAAGCAGCACAACTACCTGCGGATGAAGTTCCGGGGAACCGACAAGAACCCTTTCGCCATCGGGACTATGGCAAAGGTGTATTTCGGTTCCGAGGTGGTGGTCCAGGAGCTCGTTCCTTCTCGCGGCTTCCAGTCCTCCGTGGACTACACCATGACCATTGGCCTGGGGCAGGCGAAACGGGTGGATTCCATACGGGTGATCTGGCCGGATGACAGGACCCAGCTCCTGGAAGATGTTTCCCCGAACCAGGAACTCCTGTTCGCCCATGCTGAAGCCTCGGAAACCTACCGCCCGGCCACCCCTGAAACCGGAAGGGCCCTTTTAACAGAGATGCCCCTCCGGAATGCGATGCAGCATAAGGAAGACCGTTACAACGATTTTGACCACGAAGGGCTGATCTACGGAAAACTTTCCCAGGAAGGGCCGGCACTGGCCGTGGGAGATGTGGACGGGGATGGGAATGAAGATTTTTACCTCGGGGGCGCCTCCGGACAGGCCGGGGCCCTATACCTGCACCAGGGAAATGGTCGCGTACAGGAAAAACGTATTCCCGCCTTCCAGGCCGATGCAGACGCCGAAGATACAGCCGCTGCCTTTTTCGATGCAGACGGGGATAGCGATCTGGACCTTATGGTCGCCTCGGGGGGCAACCAGGTCGGCAAGAACCGGACCTACAGGCCCCGGTTATACCTCAACGACGGGCGTGGCGGCTTCACCAAATCCGAACAGGAGCTCCCTTCTTCCTTCAAGAACATGGCGACGGTAACCCCCGAGGATTTCGATGGGGACGGGGACATGGACGTGTTCATTGGCTCCAGGTCCGTGGTAGGAATCTATGGGGTCAACCCGGACCACCTGTTTTTGGAAAACACCGGAAACGGGGAATTCCGGAATGCCACTGACCGGGTGGCCAACGACCTGAAGGACGCGGGGATGGTTACCGCAGCTACCTGGGCCGATCTGGACGGGGACGGAAAAAAGGAGCTGATTGCCACCACGGACTGGGGCAGCCCGAAAGTCTATCGGAACAACGGCAGGCGGATCAGCAAAATGAATACCTCCCTGGACAGCCTTCACGGATGGTGGAATACGGTTACCACAGCCGATCTCGATAAGGACGGGGACCAGGACCTCATCCTTGGGAATCAGGGGTCCAACCTGCATTACAAACCCTCCGCGGGAAAACCGATGAAAATGTGGGTCAACGACTTTGACAACAATGGGACCCTGGAACAAATCGTAACCCTGTCTGAAAATGGGGGCGACTATCCCATTCACATGAAGAAAGAACTGACGGGGCAGCTCGTATCCCTGAAAAAGGAAAACCTGAAAGCCTCCGTATACGCCAAGAGGACCATTCAGCAACTTCTCCCCCAGGAGGTGGTCGCCAAATCCATCGTCAAAAAAGCCACCCTGTCCGAATCGGTAGTGGCCATCAACGAGGGGAACGGAAAATTCAGCATCCAGACCCTGCCCGAGCGGGTACAGCTTTCCTGCATCTGCGGGATTGCCTGCA
>JAWWDW010000104.1:0-6426 GCA_033719735.1 Robiginitalea sp.
AAAGCGCTACCTGTCCAATATACGGCCGGGAAAATACCCAATCCGAAAAGGGATGAGCAACAACGAGATCGTCAATTCCCTTCGCAGCCGGAATACGCCCGTTCGTGTGTCCTTTAACAATCAGGAAACACCAGCCCTTCTGGCAGGCCGGATTGCATCCCAGATCGAAGCGGACAGCCTTGAACTTCTCAAATCCTTTATGGATACGGCCTATCTCAAAGCCCATGGATGGACTCCCGACCAGGCCCTGCTGCCCTACATCCCGAATAGTTATGAATTTTACTGGAACACTTCTGCGGAAGCCTTTCGGGATCGGATGCTCACGGAATACCAAAAATACTGGACCGGGGCCCGGGTGGAAAAAGCCCGTGCCCAGGGGTTAACCCCGGAGCAGGTTATGGCGTTGGCATCCATTGTGCACAAGGAAACCTCCCAGGTCGAAGAACGCCCCAGGGTAGCCGGGGTATACCTGAACCGGCTGAAAAGGGGCATGTTGCTGCAGGCAGACCCTACCGTGATTTATGCCATCAAAAAGGAAAGCGGGAATTTTGACACGGTCATTCGCCGGGTCCTCTATCGCGACCTTGAACTCGATACCCCCTTTAATACCTATAAGTATGAGGGAGTACCCCCAGGCCCCATTGCCATGCCGGACATATCCGCCATCGAGGCCGTTCTGAACCCCGAGAAACACGACTTTTTGTATTTCGTGGCAGACACGGAGAACTTCGGATACCATCAATTTTCCAAAACCCTCGCGCAACACAACCGGAAAAAAGAGCAATACATCCGGTGGTTGAACCGTCAAAAAATCCGTCGATAGCTATTTTTGTAGGAATTTTTTGCCATTCAACCGTGATTTTGGCCATTTTAAGAAAATCTTTGCGTACCCGTTTCCAGGCAGCCGTATCTTTGACCCGAGAACGTTAAGCAGGGTGTTTTTACACCTGTCAGTCTTAAGAAATCGACTATATGGAAAAAAGGATTCGATTTATCAGTCCTTTGATCATGGTCTTTGCCTTAGCGATCTTTGTTTCAGGAACACCGGAGCGGATTCCGGTGAAGCTACCTGAGTCACTGATGATCAAAGATACCCTTCCGGTTCTGTATCCCTCCCACACCCATTCCCTGTATTCTGAGCCTGCCAGGCCCCCATTTCTTGGGACCTCCGTGATTGGTTTCAGGGAAGCACTGGCGTTCAAGGAATCCCGGGGGGACTATTTCGTTATCAATACCCTTGGCTATTTGGGGAAATACCAGTTCGGAATTGGTACCCTGCGGCTTATGGGGGTGCACAACCCTGCCAACTTCCTGAAGAGCCCGGAACTGCAGGAACGTGTTTTCGAAATCAACCTGGCCCGTAACAAATGGATCCTCCGCCGGGATATTCCCCGGTTTGTGGGAAAGAAGATCAACGGGGTCCTGGTGACGGAATCGGGGATTCTGGCTGCCGCGCACCTGGCGGGCGCCGGAAACGTCAAGCGATACCTGCGCTCCAATGGAAGCAGGGATGTTGCGGATGCCTATGGCACTACCATCACCCACTATCTCAAACGGTTCCGGGGATACGACACCTCCTCCATTCCGCCCCGGAGAAACCCCAAAGTTTTATAAAGCCACTGGATGTTATCCCAGGATGGCGAAGATGGCCGGTCTTTTGTGCAGATCGGGCGTCTTCCCATGCCATTGTGAAATGGTCATGGTGCGGATCCATTCCGTTTTCAGGGTAAGGTCCACCGCAATGCAGAGCAGCGTATCCGGCCGCAGGGTTCGGAGAAGTTCGGCGAACAGCTTGTCGTTTCGGTATGGGGTTTCCATAAACAACTGGGTCTGGCCGAGTTCCCGCGACTTTTTTTCCAGGCCCCTGAGCAGCTTTTTTCGCTCCTGGGCCTCAATGGGCAGGTACCCGTTAAAGGCAAAGTTCTGTCCGTTCAGGCCGCTGGCCATCAGGGCAAGGATGATGGAGGAGGGCCCCACCAGGGGTACCACCTGAATCCCTTTGTCATGTGCCAGTCGCACGATCACGGCCCCGGGGTCGGCAACCCCCGGGCAGCCGGCCTCGGAGAGGACCCCGACGTCCTGACCCTGCAGGCAGGGTTGCAGGTACTCCGGCAAAACTTCGGACTCGGTGTACTTGTTCAGCAAATAGAGTTCCAGCTGGCCCTGGGATTTTCGGGGGGTGATCTTTTTGATAAACCGACGCGCACTTTTCTCGTTCTCCACGATATAGTGATCGATCTGCTCCACCGTACGCTTAATGGTAAGGGGAAGGACCTCCAGGGGTTCGGTGTCTCCAAGCGTGGTGGGGATCAGGTAGAGGGTTCCGTAATATGAGGCCTCGTTAGCCATAGGACATCAATTCTTGAAAAAGGATTCCAGGAGCCGGTCGGTAGCCCGGTCGATCATCCTGAAGACGTGCAGGAATCCATCCTCCCCCCCGTAGTAGGGATCCGGGACTTCTTCTTCCTCCATCTCGGCCGCCTGGAGCAAAAGGGAGACCTTTTTCAGGTCCGCTTCGGATCTTGCCAACCCCTGCAGGTGGAACAGGTTTTCGCGATCCATGGCAAAAATGTAGTCAAACTCGTCAAAATCGGCCTGGGAAAAGCGGCGGCACCGCTGGCGGCTAATGTCGATCCCATGGGATGCCGCCACTTCAACGGACCTCGGGTCAGGTGGGTTGCCCACGTGGTACCCGGCGGTCCCGGCAGAATCCACAATAAGGGTATCCGAATTGGTTTTGGAAGAAAGGACGCCCTCTGCCAGGGGAGAGCGGCAGATGTTTCCCAGACAGACCATCAATACCCGCACCGGCATGGCGAATCAGGAAAATTTCTTGTTGAGGTCATCGATGTACTTTCGGAACTGCTTGTCCGTTTCCGCCAGGTTGTCCACGGTCTTGCAGGCGTGCAGGACGGTGGCGTGATCGCGTTTCCCGATCTGCGAGCCAATACTGGCCAGGGAAGCCTTGGTGTATTTTTTCGCAAAGAACATCGCCAACTGTCTGGCCTGAACGATATGACGCTTTCGCGTTTTGGACTGGAGGGTGGCCACATCCATCTCGAAATAATCCGAGACCACCTTTTGGATGTAGTCGATGGAAACTTCCCGTTTGGTGTTTTTGACAAATTTTTCAACCACCTTCTGGGCCAGCTCAAGGGTCACTTCCTTCTTGTTGAAGGACGATTGTGCAATAAGTGAAATGATGGCCCCTTCGAGCTCGCGGATGTTGGTCTTGATGTGTTTGGCCACGTAGTCGATGATCTCTTCGGGCATTTCCACCCCATCCCGGTAAAGCTTGTTTTTCAGGATGCTGATCCGGGTTTCAAAATCCGGGCTCTGCAATTCGGCAGACAACCCCCATTTAAAACGGGACAGCAACCGCTGCTCGATATCCTGCATGTCCACTGGTGCCTTGTCGGAGGTGAGGATCACCTGTTTTCCGTTCTGGTGGAGGTGGTTGAAGATGTGAAAGAACACATCCTGGGTCCCGGATTTGCCTGAGAAGAACTGTACATCATCAATGATCAGGACATCGATGAGCTGGTAGAAATGTATGAAGTCATTCCGGGTATTCTTCTTTACGGATTCGATGTACTGCTGGGTAAATTTTTCCGCAGAGATATACAGCACGGTCCGGTCCGGATACTTGTCTTTTATTTCCACCCCGATGGCGTGGGCCAGGTGGGTTTTTCCAAGGCCAACCCCGCCAAATATCAATAGCGGGTTAAAAGAAGTGCCCCCGGGCTTGTTGGCCACTGCCAGGCCTGCTGAACGGGCGAGGCGGTTGGAGTCCCCTTCCAGGAAATTTTCGAAATTATAGTTGGGGTTTAGCTGGGACTCGATTTTGATATTTCGGATGCCCGGAATGACAAAGGGGTTTTTCAGTTCCGGGTTCTTGGATTTGATGGGCACATCCATTTCCTGGGGGGTGAGTTGCCCGCGGTTGGCACTGGGGATTTTTTCCGTAAAAGGCTCCCGGTTGCCGTAGGTGTTTTCCATCTTGATCACATAGACCAGTTTTGCCCCTTCTCCCAATTCCCGGGTAAGGGCAACCTTCAGCAATTTGATATAGTGTTCCTCCAGCCATTCATAGAAGAATTTACTGGGTACCTGGATGCTGAGAGACTTTTCCGACAGCCTGACCGGCTTGATGGGCTCAAACCATGTTTTGAATGCCTGCGGTTGTATGTTGTCCTGGATAAAAGCCAAACAATTTTTCCATACGGAAGTCGCAGTTACATTCATGCTAAAAGGCAGTCTTAGTGTTGGTTAGATGCTCGTTAGTTGGTATGAAAAAGGACAGCATTTCTGTCCGTCTCGAGTGAGACAAATATGTGAACAAAAAACCTAAAAAAAAAATTGAAACGGGGTTGAAATATTGCTTTTTTTTTCGCAAGTTTTAGCGCTTCAACCGTCTTTTTAAAGATAGTATTTTTCAACGAATTTATATGCATTTCCATGAGATTTCCTTCCGGGTACGCTATGGAGAAACCGACCAGATGGGCGTGGTCTATCACGGGAATTACCCGCAATACCTGGAGATGGGCAGGGTAGAGTGGCTTAGGTCTCTCGGAATTTCCTACAAGGACATGGAAAAAAACGGATGCATGTTGCCGGTAATTTCCCTGAGCCTCCAGTTTAAAAAACCGGCCGTTTATGACCAGGTGATCACCGTACGAACCCGACTTAAAAATATACCTACCGTCCGTATCTCATTTGAGTACGAAATCGAGGATGAAGAAGGGAATTTGCTGGTGACTGCAGAGACCGATCTCGCCTTCCTGGATACCCATACCAGAAGGCCGATCCGACCCCCGTCCGAATTGATGGAAAAACTCATCTGATCAATAGGTGGTTTCCCGACGTACCTGCACCGCTCCAAGCCCCCTGATGCCTTCCAGGATTTCCTCGCATCTCTCCAGGGGCACTTCCAGGTTCAGGCTGCAGTCCAGCTCCATACGCTGGGACTGAAGTTTCAGTTGGTGCTGGGAGACAAATCGCATGACGGCATCCAGCAGGGGGTATTCAAAATCCAGGGTAAGGATGCAGACCGGAACCCGCGTTACCATCCTGGCACTTTCCAGCACCCCGCGGGCGGCTTCCCGATACGCCTGTATAAGGCCTCCCACGCCTAATTTCGTACCGCCGTAATAGCGGACCACACATAGCAGTACATTAAAGAGGTGCTCCGATTCTATCTGATTGAAAATGGGGGCTCCGGCGGAATAGGCCGGTTCCCCGTCATCGCTCATCCGGACCGTTGGTTTTTCCACCCCGGTCCTGTACGCATAGCAGATGTGGGTGGCGTCCGGGTATTGCTTCCAGAGGGCATCGACCTGCCGGGCTGCAGCATCCTGGTTTTCAGCGGGAAAAGCCCAGGCGAGGAATTTGCTTTTCCGCTCTTTGAGCAGGAACGGCCCGGAAGGCCTGTCGATCGTTTTATAGGGAGCGGGCCGGGCCATTACGAAAAGCTGATTAAAAGGATGCTTACCACGGCAAGGGCCACCCCTATCCAGTTCCGGGGGCTCATGGGTTCCCTGAACAGCAGGATTCCCAGCAGGGTGGTGAGCATCACGATGGACACGTTATTAAGCGTAAATATGGAGGCGCTGTTGAGTCCTTTAAACTGCAGGGCCCGAAGCAGGAAATAGACGGAAAAGAAATTGGGAACGCCCAGGGCCACCCCCCCGAGAATATTCTTCGGATTCCAGCGCAGAAGGTCTTTTGGGCTGCGAACCAGCAGGATTCCCAGCCCGGTAAGGGCGGCAAAGCCAAAGAGGGTGGCTGAAAATATGGGGAAGTCCGGTGCCGGGACCGTCGTAGCTTCCAGGTACTTGATGCTCGAATCGATGATCCCGGACCCGAGAAATACCAGGAAAGGCAGGATGAAAATGCGAAGGCCCCGCTGAAGCCGGCGCTGGTCGTTTTTCAGGGATGCAAAAAAAACGGCCACCAGGGCTGTGGCAATTCCGGCCACCTTCAAAAAGTTCAATTCCTCCCCATAAAGCAGTAGTCCCGCAAGGACGGGGATTACCAAAGACATCTTGGTCGCGACCGAAGCCACGGAAACCCCCAGCTGCTGGGAAGTGCGTGCCATCAGGTTGAATATTACAATAAAAAGCACGCCGAGCATCAGGGCGCCCCTCACCCAGGGTCGTTCCGGAATGTCGGAAAGGCTCACTGGGCCCCGGTACAACACCAGCCCGGTGCAAAATGCGGTCAGGTAGTTGACCACGATGGCGTGGAAGGTGGAAATGTCATAGGTCCGGTAGAGCCTGAAGACGACGAAAATCAGACTGGAACAACCAATACTCCAGATCAGGTCCCACATTTACGAAAGTTTTTGGGGTAATTCCAGGATGGTTTCCCGCCCCACCTGCAGGTGCCAGGTCCGGATCCCAAGACTGGAGGCACTTTCCGTATGTT
>JAWWDW010000105.1:0-6341 GCA_033719735.1 Robiginitalea sp.
ACGGATGGACTCTATTATTGGATTTCAGGCCCGGGTGCGTATGGAGGTGGATATCAGTTTTGTGAACATGCCCGTCAAATACGCAGAGGTTTCCTATAAGAAAGGGGAGGCCCTAAGGATCTCCTCCGAGGATTTCGTCATGATCCCCAAACGCGGACTGGACCTCACCCTGAATGAGCTTTACAAGTATCCCTTTATGACCCTCAACCTTGGGAAGGTCCCCTGTGCCGGCCGGGAATGTGAAATGATCAAGGTGATCCCAACGACCGAAAAATCGGATTATTCCATCGCCACCCTCTGGCTGGATACGGCCGCCCTCCGAATCCTGAAATCCCAAATCAGCACCAAAAAGAACGGTGTTTTTGACATTGCGTACCGGTATGCCGGAAGCCAACAGGAATTGCCCTCCGAGATCCGGGTGGAATTTGAAGTCACAGGGGTGAAGATCCCCCTTCGCTTCCTGGGCAAGGATACCCAGGTGGACCGGGAAGGAATGAAGGAAAACCCGCAGGAAAAAGGAGCGATTACCCTCAAACTGGAGGGGGTGGAATTGAGCCGAATCCGTTAAAAACCCATGCCCGGACGGAATTAATCGGACAAAAGGTCGATTACCTGCTGGGCGAGTTCCTGCCCGATTCGTTCCTGGGCTTCAAGGGTGGAGGCACCAATGTGCGGACTCATGGAGATTTTGGGCTGCATCAGCAATTGGATTTCCGGCCTGGGTTCGGATTCAAAGACATCCAGGGCAGCAAATCTGAGTTTTTCAGCCTCCAGGGCTTCTACCAGGGCTACCTCGTCCACCACGCCCCCCCGGGAAGTGTTGATCAGGGCGGCTCCGTCTTTCATGAGGCCTATTTCCCGGGATCCGATCAGGGTTTTATCCTGGGCCGGGACGTGCAGGGATACAAAATCCGATTCGGCCAGCACCGTCTCCAGGGGGGTGGATTCCAGCCTGAAATCGACAGATTGTCCGTTAAAAAAGGTTGCTGTTACCGTGGCTGCTTCGGCTTCCTGATCGTTGTACAGTACACGCATCCCAACTCCGAGCCCGATGCGTGCCACGGCTTTCCCAATCCTGCCGAAGCCGATTATCCCCAGTGTTTTGCCGCGAAGCTCGACCCCTTTGGAATAGGCTTTTTTAAGGGCTTTAAAGTGCTGATCGCCCTCAAGGGGCATGTTTCGGTTGGATTCATGGAGGAACCGAACCCCTCCAAAGAGGTGGGCAAAGACCAGTTCGGCCACAGAATCCGAGGAGGCCTTTGGGGTGTTCACCACATGGATGCCTTTCTTCCGGGCATAATCCACGTCGATGTTGTCCATGCCCACGCCACCCCTGCCGATCAATCGGAGGCCCGGACAGGCGTCTATGAGCTCCCGGGTTACCTGGGTGGCTGAACGCACCAGGAGCCCACGAACGCCTTCCTGCTGGATAAAATCTGCCAGTTGTTCCTGTGCCACCCGCGTGGTGAGCACTTTGAACCCGGCCTTTTCAAGGGCATCCCGGCCCCCGGAGGCCAATCCGTCATTAGCTAGTACGATCATAGGCGTGCAAATATAGGGAAGTCGCCTTAAATTTTGGTTCAGCCCCGCCTTTCCAGGTCGCTCATTACATCCACAAGGACCCCGACGCTTTCCAGGGGCAGGGCATTGTACATAGAAGCCCTGTAGCCACCCACGGAACGGTGTCCATTCAGGCCACTGATGCCCGCTTCCTTCCACATGGTGTCAAAAGTTTCCTTCAATTTGGGCTCTGTCAGGTTGAAGGTGGCATTCATCCGGGAACGATCTTCCGGGTTCGCATAGCCTTCAAAAAGCGGGTTCAGATCGATTTCGGAGTACAGGAGCTTTGCCTTTTTTTCATTCTGCTCCTCCATGGCGCCAATGCCCCCTTGCCGTTTGAGCCATTCAAGGGTCAGCAGGGAGGTGTACACGGCAAAAACAGGCGGGGTATTGAACATGCTCTTTTTTCCGATATGGACCTGATAGTCGAGCATGGAGGGGATTTTCCGGGTCACATTTCCCAGGACGTCCTCCCGGACCACCACCAGAGTGGTGCCTGCAGGCCCCATGTTCTTCTGAGCCCCGGCGTAGATCAGGTCAAACCGGGAAAAATCGAGTTCCCTGGAGAAAATATCCGAACTCATATCCGCAACCATAGGGATCCTGGTTTCGGGAAACTCCCGGAACTGCGTCCCGAATATGGTGTTGTTCGTAGTAAGGTGCAGGTAATCCAGATCATTTGGTACGGAGTACCCCTTAGGAATGTATTTGAAGTTCTGGTCCTTTGAGGAGGCAATCTCCACCACCCTGCCAAAGAGTTTGGCCTCTTTGATGGATTTTTCACTCCAGGTACCCGTATTGATATACCCGGCCTTGGTCTCGAGCAGGTTGTACGCCACCATCAGGAATTCCATGCTGGCCCCTCCCTGAAGGAAGAGGGCCTGATACCCCTTTCCCTGCAGCCCCAGCAGCTCCAGGGCCAGACTCCGCGCTTTTTCCATGATCTGAACGAAGGCCTCGCTCCGATGGGAGATCTCGATCAGGGAAAGTCCGGAATTATCTAGTTCTACCACCGCTTCTGCGGCCTTTTGCATCACTTCTGCGGGAAGGATGCATGGCCCGGCGCTGAAATTGTGTTTCTTCATAGGAATTGGGTTTGAATCAGGGTGCAAAGTTCTTAAAAATTACCGGCAGAGCGGCCTTCCGCGGCCGCCTGGCCCGTGGATGTTTTCAACAAAAAGTCAACAGTGTCCACGCCATCGGCGTATTGCCACAGGTCCGGGCGCTGGGCACTGCCAAAAGGTAGGGCCCCCTCAAGCCACGCTCCGGCAACCACACACTGGAGCGACGCCTCCGCGCCCTTCAGCCGCATTTTAAGGGAATCCCCAGAGGCATAGGTCTCATAGAACAAGGTCCCGATGGGGGACCCGAAGGAAGGGTCTTCTTTGAGGAGCAGGAAACCATTGTCCAGCATCGGGCTGCCACTCATCAGGTAGACGGCCTTGTTGTAATCGTAATTGTTGGCGTATTTGTGATGGTCTGCCACGGATTTGAAGGTGTAGAAGGCCTTGAATAGCGGATCGAAATCATAGCCTTCCGGTATGAAGAGTTTCGAAACGCTTCGGCACCCCATCCCGAAATACAGAAAAACATCTGCCGCCAGACCGCGGAGCTCGTCTGCACTCTCCTTCCCCGTAAGCACGGCGGCCCCATGTCGGTTCTTGCGGATGATATGCGGTTTTTTGGAAAAGTAATACTCGAAATAGCGGCTCGTATTATTGCTCCCCGTGGCAATTACGGCATCAAAGGCACCCAGCTTGTTGTCTGTAAAGGAGACCCTCCCGGAAAGCCGGGGGTCGAAGGATTCGAGTTTTCGGACCAGGAAGGGCAGGAGTACCTGGTCGTTGGAGGCACATTTCACCAGAGCCCTGTTACCCGTGAGCAGCACAGACAGTACGTCGTGGAAGCCAACCAGGGGGATGTTCCCCGCCAGGATCAGCGCGACGGTAAGTTCCCTGCCCGAGGGGGAGGGGTAGTGGTCCAACCAGGGATCCAGAATCTCCGGTTGCAGCATTTCTCCCCAGTAGGACAGGGCATGAAGGCAGGCGTCCCTGGTAAACCAGGCATTCTGCTGATAGGCGCTTTGAAGCACCGCTTCCCATTCCCTTTGAAGGGGTTGGGGTGTTCCTGCTTCCTCAGACAGGGAGTCGGTTACTTCCCGGAGGATTTGCCCCAATTGCAGGAGTGCGTGGTATGAAGGATCTTTCTGTTCCATCCGATTTGTATGGGAAAACCCCGTCCATTAACTTTGTGCAAAAATACAGGAACCCCGGGCCTTCGACAAGCCCGGGCACCACTATTCTCTGAAAAAGAAATTATGGCTATCATCATTACAGACGAGTGCATCAATTGCGGGGCCTGCGAGCCGGAATGCCCCAATACTGCAATTTACGAAGGTGCCGACGAATGGCGGTACAGTGACGGAACATCCCTCAAAGGGGAAGTAGTCCTGCCGGATGGAAAAAAGGTGGATGCAGATGCCGTGCAGGAACCCGTAAGTGATGAATTCTACTACATCGCCCCGGATAAGTGTACCGAGTGCATGGGCTTTCACGAGGAACCCCAGTGTGCGGCCGTATGCCCCGTGGATTGCTGCGTGCCGGATGAAGACCGTGTGGAGAGCGAGGAAGAGCTCCTTGCAAAGCAGCGCTTCATGCACCCTGACGACTGAATCAGTTCGCCACGCTGAAGTTCTTCATCTCCTCCAGGGGGGCTATGATCTCGGTGTCCTGCCAGATCGTAGGTTCATAGCGCGCCAGCTTCTGGATTTTTATCTTTTCAGGGCCTTCTGAAACCAAATTCGCGGACCCCGGGTGGGGATGATGCCGGACCAGCATGCTTTCCTTTTGCCGGACCCCGCCTTCCATCAGGAAGTCAAAGCGCACCTTTTTATGGGTGGGGCTGTTTTCGATAAATTTTAAGCTACGATGCAAGTAGACGTAGTTACCGTATTCTTTATGAATATAATAGGGGTGGTATCCGCCTTGTTCGTTCCTTCGAAAAATAACGGTGCCCCGGTCCATGTTCTCAACGTATTTGACCCCCAGCAATAGCTTCAGGTTTACCTTTTCGCCCCGGCGTCCTTCCGCATACCGGTAGTCTGCCTTCAGGATGGCGAAGGTGGCGGCATCCACATAGAGCGTTCCCGAATATTTGGCCTTGCGCTTCCTTGGGCTGAAGCCGAGGGCATAGACGTAATTACCGTCAAAATAGGTTGGCTTGAGCAGGTCGTACCGATAGGCTTCCAAATCCAGGAATTCATATAGCTTTTGCCCTTCCCGAAGCCCCGCAACAGAAAACGCGCTGGATATTTTTCCCTTCAGGTGAGCGATGGAAATGCTGTCGCCGGAGTGATCATTGGCTAAGTCGTCCTTTATGGAAATGCTGTCCTCCACGGTAAAAACCCCCGTTTTCACTTTGTAGGTCTGCGTACTGTCCAGGTGGGCGAGGATGATCTTCTGTGCCCGCTCCTGCAGTTTTTCCAGGGAGAAGTCCTTTTTGGCATCCAGCAGTTCCGTTACGCGATCTACCTGGAGCAGGCTGGTGTCCGGTTGTTTCTGGAACGCCCCGTTGAAATCCAGGAATTTGACCGCCCGGCTGTCCCGGATGTAGTCGCTGAACGCTTCCAGGTTTTTCCGGGCCTTTTCCAATTCGGTTCGCCTCAGGTCCGAGGCTTTTTCCAGTTCCATGTCGAGCTGGTCAAACTGCATGTAATCCGATTCCCGGTAAAAAAGCTCGTAGGAGGCATGGATAGGATAATTGCGTTCCAGGTTCCGGCGCACCTCCCGGATGATTTCTTCGGCCTCCGGGATGCTGCCTCCAAGACGGACCTCGTTGAGCTGGATGGGTGCGGGTTTTAATTGGATGATCCCGGAGGTGCTCAGGGTGGAAATAGCCACCTCCCTGGATTCATACCCCATGCAGGAGAGGTGGATGGATGAGCCCTCAAGGCTGGTGAGGTCCAGGTTCAGGTACCCTTCTTCATTGGTAATGGTGCCGCGGTCTGCCCCGGTAACCACCGTGGCAAAGGGAATGGGTTCCCCGCTATCAGCATCCAGCAGGCGCGCCGTAATGGATTGCCCATGGACCTTCGGGAATAGTAGTAACACAAAAAGGAAAACTGGGACGGATTTCATCGCGGGTGGTTTTTCTGTCGTTTAGACGATTGGTCTTTTGTTTTGTTACGCCCGGCCATCGAATTTAACAGGCTTCCCTCAAAAGTAGTTATAGGTGGTAAGACAACCTTAGAAGTTCTATATTTGCGCCTCGTAAAACCAAAGGAGGCCAAGCGCCTTACTTTTCTGAATGTAGTAGTATGAAAGCGGGAATCGTCGGGTTGCCAAACGTGGGGAAATCCACGCTGTTTAATTGCCTTTCCAATGCCAAGGCCCAAAGCGCCAATTTTCCGTTCTGTACCATCGAACCCAACCTGGGCGTGGTAAACGTACCGGACCCGCGACTGCAGGTTCTCGAAAAGCTGGTCAATCCGCAGCGGGTGGTCCCGGCCACGGTGGAAATCGTCGATATCGCGGGCCTGGTCAAAGGGGCCAGTAAAGGGGAGGGGCTGGGAAACCAGTTTCTTGGAAATATCCGTGAAACCGACGCCATCCTGCATGTGCTCAGGTGCTTTGACAATGACAACGTGGTCCATGTGGACGGGTCCGTGTATCCGATCCGGGAAAAGGAGACCATCGACATCGATTTGCAGCTGATGGACCTGGAAACCGTCTAAAAACGACTGGAACGGGTTGGGCGTACAGCCCGTACGGGAAACAAAGAAG
>JAWWDW010000106.1:0-6311 GCA_033719735.1 Robiginitalea sp.
GCGGGAAGCCGGATTGCTCTGCCAGGGTGCCGAACACCTTGTCCATAAAAATGTAAATGAAAGCGACCCCGATCCCGAAGGCCAGGTTCACCCCCATGCCCCCCCTGCGTTTGATGGAGGAAACCGCCACCCCGATCACGGTGAGGATAAAGGCCGTAACCGGAAGGGCCCACCTTTTGTAGAGCACCATGACATAGGAGTTTACGTTTGCTGCCCCTTTCCGTTTTTGCACCCGGATAAACTCGTTGAGCTCAAAGAGATTCTTCGTTTCGGCTATGTAGGAGACCGGCGTCAGGTCGTCGATCTGGAAGGAGAAGACCGTGTCCAGCCGCCTTTTGGTCTCTACCCGCTCTGTATCCCCCCGGAGGTTCCTCCGCGTATAGGAAGTCAGGCGGTAAATGCTGTCATCCGGCACCCACCGGTTGTTGGCCGCACTGATCTTGAAATCCAGGGTGCCATCGTCCCTGAAATGCTCAAAGGTGAAGTTGTAGCCGATCTGCCGTTCCGGGTCAAAGGAACTCACATAGATGTAGTCCTGTTCACCCAGCTGGTTGAAAATGTTGCTGGTTACCCGGTCCTGCCCCCGCTTTTTGAGGTATTTGTACTTAAACTCGTTGTACCCTTTGCTGGCAGCGGGCACAATAAACATTCCCATCACGAACATCAGCACCGCAATGATGGAGGCTCCAAACCAGTAGGGCCTCAGAAAACGCCCGAAGGATACCCCGGAGGAGAGGATGGCCACGATCTCGGTGTTGTTCGCCATCTTGGAGGTAAAAAAGATAATGGAGAGGAAGAGGAATATGGGGAACAACAGGTGGCCAATATAGATGGTGAAGTTGATATAGTAGACCACGATCTCCACCAGCGGAGCCTCGTTGTCGATCATTTTCCCGATCTGTTCGGCCAGGTTGAGCATGATGCCAATGGGGACAAACAACAGCAGCATCATCCCGAAGGTGACGAGGTATTTCTTTAAGATGTACCGGTCGATAATCCCCATCCCGCTATAACCGTTTATCCATTTGCCGCACCATGGTATCTTTCCAGGACCGGAAGGTCCCGTCCAGGATCCGCCTGCGCGCCTCCCGTACCAGCCAAAGGTAGAAACCCAGGTTGTGCAGGGTGGCAATCTGCTTGCCAAGATACTCATTTGCCGCGAAGAGGTGCCTCAGGTAGGCCTTGCTGTACTCCGTATCCACAAAGGTGTGCCCCATGGGGTCCAGGGGGGAGAAATCGGCCTCCCATTTCTTGTTCTTTATGTTGATGGTACCCTCGGAAGTGAACAACATCCCGTTACGGGCATTCCGCGTGGGCATCACGCAGTCAAACATATCCACGCCCAGGGCGATGTTCTCCAGCAGATTGACCGGGGTTCCAACCCCCATCAGGTACCGGGGTTTGTCCTCCGGCAGGATATCGCAAACTACTTCTGCCATGGCGTAGAGTTCCTCAGCCGGCTCCCCCACGGAAAGTCCCCCGATGGCATTGCCGGGAGCCTCCGCCCTGGCGATATACTCCGCGGACTGCCTGCGCAGGTCGGCGTAAACCGATCCCTGGACAATGGGGAAGAAGGACTGCTCAAAGCCGTATTTGGGTGGGGTTTTTTCGAGATGTACCATGCAGCGATCCAGCCAGCGGTGGGTCATGTGCATGGATTCCTTCGCATAATCATACGCACAGGGATACGGGGTGCATTCGTCAAAGGCCATGATGATGTCCGCCCCGATACTCCGCTGCAGTTCCATGACGCGTTCCGGGGTAAACAGGTGCCTGGAGCCATCTATATGGGACTGGAATTTTACGCCTTCTTCCCGGATCTTCCGGTTGGAGGAGAGGGAATACACCTGGTAGCCCCCGCTATCGGTCAGGATCGCCCGGTCCCAGCCCATAAAGGCATGGAGTCCGCCGGCCTGCTCAAGGATCGGTATCCCGGGCCTCAGATACAGGTGGTAGGTATTGCCTAGGATGATGTCCGGGTCTATGTCTTCCCTGAGTTCCCGCTGGTGGACACCCTTCACTGTGGCTACCGTGCCCACAGGCATGAAGATGGGGGTCCGGACCGGTCCGTGGGCCGTCTGGTAAATGCCGGCCCGGGCCTTGGTTTCAGGATCCGTATGTTCCAGGGTAAAAGGGGTCATCTCGTGGGGCCAAAGATACACAACTCCCCTGCATTCCCCTTTATAAGGAAATGGTAAAATTGGGGTGGAACCGTCGTTGATAACTAGTAATAACATCGGTTGGTTAGCCCGAAGAATGCCCTTACTTTTGAGGGCATCAAACACGCTCAAATGTCAGAACTTAAGGATTTAGAAGCACTGGTGGTACAGGTGCGCAGGGACATCCTCCGGATGGTCCACGAGGTGAATTCAGGGCATCCCGGAGGTTCCCTCGGATGTACGGAGTTCTTCGTGGCCATGTACAACCACGTGATGGAGCTGAAAGACACCTTTGATATGGATGGAATCGGGGAAGACCTGTTCTTCCTCTCCAACGGCCATATCTCCCCGGTGTACTACAGTGTACTTGCGCGCAAAGGGTTTTTCCCCCTGGAGGAACTCAACACCTTCCGGAAAATAAATTCCAGGCTGCAGGGACACCCGGCCACCCATGAAGGCCTTCCCGGGATCCGCATCGCTTCGGGATCCCTCGGCCAGGGCATGTCGGTAGCCATCGGGGCAGCCCTTGCCAAAAAACTAAATGGGGACCCCCACCTGATTTACAGCCTGCACGGGGACGGGGAGCTCCAGGAAGGCCAGGTCTGGGAAGCCGTAATGTTTGCGGCGGGCAGGAACGTGGATAACCTGATCGCCACCATTGACCGCAACGGGCAGCAGATCGACGGCCCTACGGAGGAGGTCATGCCCCTGGGGGATGTGAAGACCAAATTCGAAGCCTTCGGCTGGGAGGTGGTTTCCCTTCAGGACGGGAACAACCTGGAGGCGATCATCCAGACCATGGAGGAAGCTAAAAAACGCACCGGGAAGGGAAAACCCGTAGCGGTGATCATGGAAACCGTCATGGGGCACGGGGTCGACTTTATGATGCACACCCATGCCTGGCATGGCAAGGCCCCGAATGACGAACAACTGGAGCTGGCCCTTAGCCAAAACCCGGAAACCCTGGGCGACTACTAAACCAACAACACCAAGCAAATGAAAAAATACACTGACCAGGGAAAGAAAGACACGCGGAGCGGCTTTGGGGCCGGCCTGGCGGAACTCGGAAAGACCAACCCCAGGGTCGTGGCACTTTGCGCCGACCTGGTGGGATCCCTGAAAATGGACGCCTTTATCGCCGATAACCCGGACCGGTTTTTCCAGGTCGGGATCGCAGAAGCGAATATGATGGGCATAGCCGCGGGGCTTACCATAGGGGGGTATATCCCTTTCACAGGGACCTTTGCGAACTTTTCCACCGGGCGGGTCTACGACCAGGTCCGTCAGTCCATCGCCTATTCCGAAAAGAACGTAAAGATCTGTGCGTCCCATGCCGGGATCACCCTGGGGGAAGACGGGGCCACCCACCAGATCCTGGAAGATATCGGCCTGATGAAAATGCTTCCCGGGATGACCGTAATCAACCCCTGTGATTACAACCAGACCCGGGCCGCCACCCTTGCCATCGCGGAACACGAAGGCCCGGTGTATCTCAGGTTTGGGCGTCCCAAGGTACCCAACTTTACCCCGGAGCAACAGGAGTTCCAAATCGGAAAGGCCCTCCTGCTGCAGGAAGGAACGGACGTCAGCATCTTTGCCACCGGCCACCTGGTCTGGGAAGCCCTTATCGCCGCCGAAAACCTGGAGAAAGAAGGGATTTCGGCAGAGGTGATCAACATCCATACCATCAAGCCCATCGACACAGAGGCCATTATCGCTTCTGCTTCGAAGACGGGTTGTGTGGTTACGGCCGAGGAGCACAACTACTACGGGGGAATGGGGGAAAGCGTGGCCCGGGTGCTGACCACCCACCGCCCGACGCCCCAGGAATTTGTCGCCACCCGCGATACTTTTGGGGAAAGCGGGACCCCGCAGCAGCTCATGGAGAAATACGGGCTGAACAATAAAGCGATCGAAAAGGCCGTTCACAAGGTAGTAACCCGAAGGGACGGATAGGAGTATCCGTCCTTAAACAGAACACGCTATGAAACGTACCATTCTCTTATCAGCCCTGTTGCTGGTATTCAGCCTGGCTTCTTACGCCCAGGGAGGCGGATCCGGTTTCGGACTCAAGGCCGGTGTCAATTTCAACACCAACGGAGACTTAAAAATCAATGAGGTCCCTGAGATCAACCCGGATGCCGGAGTCGGCTTCCATGTGGGGGTTTGGGGCCGGATCGGAGGCGTTGCCTATGTACGGCCCGAGCTGGTCTACACGGAAGTCAGTTCCGATTACGATGGGGAGACCTTCAAGATGCGCAAACTGGACCTACCGATTCTTTTCGGCCACCGCTTCCTGGGGATCTTCCACGGGTATATCGGACCAGCCTTCCAGTTCATACTCGATACGGGCCTGGAAGATATCGACCTTGGCGACATCGAAAAAGAAACCACGCTGGGCTTCCAGATTGGCGGGGGCGTCAACCTCGGAAAAATCGGGATTGACCTGCGTTACGAAAGGGGCCTCAGTCCCAACTACATCGATATTATAGGCGGTGACATAGAGGGTATCCGCCTGGATACGCGGCCGTCTCAGATCATCCTGGGCCTCTCCTACATGTTTTAGAGGATATAAATTCCTATGCCGGATCGGATGTCATGGATGACTTGCCGACCCCTGTGATCAGGAAGTAGACGGGTCCAGGTAATCCGGAATCCCGTTGCCATTGGAGTCGGGGAAGGTGATGGTCCCGTCCGGATTGATGATGATTTCGTCCCGTGTCGGGGTAAAGTCCCCGTCATCGTCGTCATCGAGGAAGTTTACCCTGAGTGGGGTGCCCGGGATTTCCCGCTCCGATGCTTCATCCGTATTGTCATTGTAGAGGTATCCGTCCCCGTTCAGGTCTTCCTGGATGGATGGGATGCCGTCCCCGTCGTGGTCGGACTCCTCCACGGAGAACAGTTCTATGGAGAAGATCAGCGGCGCATAGGCAGGGATGGCTGCGCTGGGAGGGGCATTAAAATACCCAAGGCCCGAAGGCATCAGCATAAGCCCCACACCCCCGTTGACGGTACTTACGGTACCGTCCGGGTTGACCGTGATCATATCGGCTGCCTTGAAAAAGGGCATGCCCTCCGAAAATCCGCGTGCCCCCTGAAGCGGTCCCTGTATACGCCCAAGGTCAAACCAGATGGGCTGGGTAAAAGACCCGTCAAAGTCCCTGCCGTCCAGAAGGGAACCCCGGTAGGTAACATAGGCGGAATCCGCAACCGTAGGGGAGACGTCTGCCCCTTCCCGGGCCGTCAAATAATAGAGGGTATGGATCTGGTCGGGTTGGTCCGTCAGTCCCATTTCCTCGTTGGTGACCGTGATTTGCACCGAGCTTACCTGGTCGATCAGTGGTATTTTGCCGGCATTGTCCCCGGCAATGGTATCCAGGACGATTTTATAATCAAAATCAGCGGGCGGATTCCGGAATTCCTCATAATTGTAGAAGTGGGTTTGCATGTATTCGCGCAGTTCGGCATCATTCTCCGCTTCCACCTCGGCCAGGTCCCGGGGAGGGACGACCTCCACATCGAGCCCGTCATCATTCCCGCAGCCTGCCAGCATGCCGATCGACAAGATACCAATGCATAAACGCTTCAAGGACATAGCTTCCATTTCTAGGGCCGCAAGATACAATTTTCCCCTATTTTTGCGCATCCCTTAACAAAGAATTGGCCCATGCGGATCGACAAATTCCTTTGGTGTACCCGGTATTTCAAGACCAGGAACAAGGCTACCGAAGCCTGTAAAAAAGGACAGGTGCGCATTGAGGGTCAGGTGGCCAAGCCCTCCAGGGAAGTAATGCCCATGGATGTTATTGAGCTCCGGAAAAACCAGATGAACCTCAGCCTGAAGGTACTGGATATCCCGCCCCAGCGCGTGGGGGCCAAATGGGTGGGTATTTACCGGCAGGACACCACCCCTGCTGAGGAACTGGAGCGTTTTAAAATGATGCAAACCTCCCGGGAATACTATCGCCAAAAAGGGACGGGCAGGCCTACCAAAAAGGACCGGAGGGAACTGGACGACTACCTGGATGAATCTGAATAAGGAATACTGGCAGCAGCGGTACGTGAACCGGCAGACAGGCTGGGACCTGGGTGGGGTAAGCCCCCCGATAGCTGCCTATGCCGACCAGTTGGGGGACAAGGAGCTGGAAATCC
>JAWWDW010000107.1:0-6310 GCA_033719735.1 Robiginitalea sp.
CCGGAGATCTTTTTGTCATCTCCCTCAGGGCCCCCTATGAGCTGCCACCCTACGGGTATGCCTGGTACGCCATCAATTTCGAGGCCCCCAGGGGGAAGTGGAACGATGTCGGGCAGGCCATAAAATCCAGGGAGCTCCTCCTGCAAACCATCGATGAGGCCATTGCAAAATACGAGCTGGACCGCAACCGAGTCTCGCTATTGGGTTTCAGCCAGGGAAGCATTCTCAGCTATGCCCTTGCCCTGTCCTATCCGGAGCGGATCAAAAGCGTGGTTGCACTCAGCGGATACGTGGATCCGGAAATGCTCACCCCCGACTACCGGGATAAGGACCTCAGCCAACTGAAGGTGTACGCCTCCCACGGACAGGTGGATATGGTGATCCCCGTGGCCTGGGCCCAACAGGCCGCCGACTTTATCGATTCATTGGGGATCGACCACACGTACCGGGAATTTCCGATAGGACATGGGGTTTCCCCGGACAATCTGGCGGATTTCAGGGCCTGGATGGAGGGAAAGTATTAGGTGCCTATTCACTCCGGGTATAGAGGAGGTGGTCCAGGAGGGTAAAATCCACACTCAGGTCATCCTTGAGCTCGTATACCAAAAGAAGTTCCCCCCAGTATTTGCCGTCGGAAAAATCCGCGACGATCCAGCGGTGGTTCAGTAGTTTGATCTTGTTGATCTTAAAAACGCCTTCCATACCCTCGTAGGGGACCAGGGGATTGTTCCCGGGGGGTTCGTTTGTTTCCAGGAGCTTGTCCGCGATATAGCGGGAAGGGTCTTCCAGGTTCAGGTGGTCGTAATACGCCAGGGCATCGTCATTGTTTTCAAGGCTGAAGTACTTCATGTCCAGGACTTCTATCCTCGCTTGCTGCAGGGAGTCTTCCAGCGCACCAACCGAAGTCTCCAGGGATTGGATCTGAGCGTCCTTTTCCTGCAGGTTGCGGGATCCGGAAACTGCAAGGTACAGGGCAACGAGGGCAGAAAAGACAAACAGGTAGAGAAAGAGTGGCTTTCGCATGTATTACAGGGTTATCGTGAGGTTGTCATAGGCCAGGTGTACATGGCCCGGCAGTTCTTTTTCAACTTCTTCATGGAAACCCATCATGTGGCTGATATGGGTTAGGTAGGCCCGCTCTGGTTTCACCTTCTCGATAAAGGCCAGGGCTTCCTTCAGGTTAAAATGGGAATGGTGTGGATCTTTACGCAAGGCATTCACAGTAAGCACCTTAAGCCCCTCCAGGTGTTCCATCTCTCCAGGTTCCACAGTTTTAATGTCGGTCAGGTAGGCAAAATCCCTGATGCGGAACCCGAAAACCTGCAGTCGGTTGTGGCGCGCATCTATCGGGGTCACCCATAAATCCCCGAGCGGAAAGGGCTTTCCCTTCTCCACCTGGTGGACTTCCACCGCCGGGGCCCCGGGATACCGGTTTTCATCGGCAAAAATATAATCGAACCGCCTTTTCAGGGAGGTGATAACCCTGGCATGGGCGTAAACGGGTATGTCGCCCTGCCGGAAGAAAAAGGGCCGGATATCGTCGATCCCCGCGGTGTGGTCGGCGTGCTCGTGGGTAAATAGAATGGCATCCAGGCGCTCCACCGGATGCCGCAGCATTTGCTGGCGGAAATCAGGACCACAATCGATTACGATGTTATGGCCCTCTACCTGGACCAACACCGAGACTCTCAGGCGTTTATCCCTGGGGTCCTCGCTCAGGCAGACCGGATCCGTGCTCCCGATGACGGGGATTCCCTGAGAGGTTCCGGTGCCGAGAAAGGTGATCTTCAACCGCTGGTCTATTTTATCCAAATTTATAACTTATTTATTACATGGATCGGTCAATCTTTTTAACTTTGTTTCCGTAAAAATCCCGTTATGGCTAGCGTGCAAAAGAATGAATTTGCCTTTGAGAATGTACCCTCCATTAAAGCCAAGACCCTGCGGATCAATCTGAATCCAGATATTTACGGAACGTTTTCTGAAATCGGTGCGGGACAGGAGACCGCCCGCCACTTTTTCCGGGCCGGGGGGGCTTCTGGGACCATCGCCAAGGCGATGAGCGCCTATGACAAGGCTTTCAGCGATGCCATCTACGGCGTGGAGGAAGACCGGCGCTACGTCACCGAAAGCCGCCTTAAAAGGATGCTCTCCCATGAAATGCGCCTTATGGAAGAGCGGATTTCACGTGAGAAACATCCGGACCGGCTCTTTTTCAGCTACGCCAATACGGTAGCCACCATTGATTTTACCAAGCGCTACAAAGGTCATGGCTGGGTGGGGATCCGCTTTCAGCTGGACCCGAAACAAAAGGAATTTGACGAGATCGTCCTCCATGTGCGCTTCAAACAGAACGAGGCCCGCCTGCAACAGGAGACCCTTGGCATCATCGGGGTAAACCTGATCTACGGGGCGTTCTACAAGTACCACAAACCACGGAAGCTACTCAAATACCTGTACGACCACATCGACAAGGACACCCTGGAGATCGACATGATCAACTTCTCCGGGCCTAACTTCGCCCATGTGGACAACCGCCTGATGAGCCTGCAACTGATCCGCAATGGCATGACCGATGCGGTGATGTTCGGACCCGACGGGAACAACCTCTTGCCCGCGGCCATCCTTTACAAGAAGAACATCCTTGCCCTTAGGGGGAGTTTCCGCCCGGTTACCAAGGTCAATATGGACATGTTCAAAAAGTCCTATGATATCTTTATCAGGGAGCAAACCGTGGAGGAGGAGAACACGATCGTCATTTTCGAAATCACCCTTTCCAACCTGAAGGCCGCCGGGGAAATCGACGAACAGGACTTTATGGACCGGGCAGAGCTGCTTTGCTCCCTGGGGCATACGGTGATGATTTCAAATTTCCAGGAATACTACAAACTGGTGGAGTACCTGAACAACTACACCAAGGAACGGATGGGCCTGACCATGGGGGTCAACAACCTGATCGACGTATTCGACGAGAAATACTACCGGCACCTCAGTGGTGGGATCCTGGAAGCCTTCGGGAAGCTATTCTTCAAGAACCTCAGGGTTTACCTCTACCCGATGCGGGATGCCGAATCCGGACGAATCCTTACCAGCAACAACATCAAGGTGCATCCGCGGATGAAAGAGCTCTACAAGTTCTTCAAGTACAACGGGAAGGTCATGGATATCATCGACTACGACCCGGACGTCCTCCACATCTATTCGCGGGACGTCTTAAAGAAAATGACCAATCACGAGGACGGCTGGGAGGAAATGCTGCCTGAGGGCATCTCGGAAATCATACAGAAAAAACACCTCTTCCTTCCCAAGAAGGACAAGGCGACCCACTCGATGGAATAAAAAAAACCGGATGTTCAGCATCCGGTTTTTTTGGCCTTACTCAAGAATCTGGGCGGCGTGATCCTTGGTCTTAACCTTGTCAATTACCCGCTCCACGGTACCGGCCCCATCGATGATGAAGGTTTTCCGGTGAATGCCGTCATACTCCCTGCCCATGAATTTTTTAGGCCCCCAGACCCCAAAGGTCTCGATGACGCTCCGGTCCTCATCTGCCAAAAGGGGAAAGGGAAATTCGTATTTGTCCCTGAAATTGGACTGTTTTTTCTGGGAATCCGCGCTTACCCCAAGCAGGGAGTACCCGGCGTCCTGCAACTCCTTGTAATGGTCCCTTAAATTACAGGCCTCTGCGGTACACCCGGGGGTATTGGCCTTGGGATAAAAGAATACAACCAGTTTTTTTCCTTTGTAGTCCGAGAGGGAAACCGAATTGCCATCCTGGTCCGTGGCGGTGAATTCCGGCACTTTATCCCCTGCTTTCAATGTGTTCATACGCACTAAATATGTTTATTTATTTTTGCATAAAGTTAGACAATATGACCAAAAAAGAAAAGGCTGCTTTTGTGATCGAAAAACTGGAGGAATTTTATCCGGAAATCCCCATTCCACTCGAGCACAAGGACCCATATACCCTGCTTATTGCCGTATTGCTGTCAGCCCAGAGTACGGACGTCCGGGTCAACCAGACGACCCCCCTCCTGTTCGCCAGGGCCGACAACCCGGAAGCCATGACACGGCTGACCGTGGAGGAAATCCGCGATATCATCCGCCCCGTGGGCCTCTCTCCCACCAAGGCAAAAGCCATCCATAAGCTGTCTCACATCCTTCTGGAAGAGCACGGAGGGAAGGTGCCTGCCAGCCTGGAGGCCCTCGAAGAGCTCCCGGGGGTCGGACACAAAACGGCCAGTGTGGTGGTTTCCCAGGCTTTTGGCATCCCTGCGTTTCCCGTAGACACCCATATTCATCGGCTGATGTACCGGTGGGGATTGTCGACCGGCAAGAATGTGGTAAAGACGGAAGCGGATGCCAAACGACTGTTTCCCAAAGAATTATGGAATAAATTGCACCTGCAGATCATCTGGTACGGGCGGGAATACTGCCCGGCCCGGGGGTGGGATCTGGACCGGGACCCGATCACCACGAGAATCGGCAGAAAGAAGGTGTTGCGGGAATACCATGCCAAAAAAAAGACCCGCTGAGAAGCGGGTCAAATTTGAAGATCCAGGTTCCTTTTAATTCAAATTGCTTTCAAAGGTAAGGCCCTTGTAGCCTAATACATGTAAAGTACGGGAATACTGAAGTAAGAAATCGATCGTCTCTTTTTTAACGCGGCATCCCTCGCATGTATTCGTCGGTTCTGAGTAAATTTTTTCCATAAGCTTAGAGTTCGTTACATCTAAATAACGCTACCCTATTGGAAATATTGCTCAGGTACTGCAGATTAGTAATTCGTTAAGATGATTTTGTTCTTCTGGATGATTTTGCGAAGGTTGATCAGGGCATATCTCATTCGCCCCAGGGCGGTATTGATACTGACGCCGGTACACTCTGAAATTTCCTTGAAACTCATGTCTTTGTAAATGCGCATGATCAGTACATCTCGCTGGTCGTCCGGTAATTCATCGATCAGCACTCCCAGGTCACTGTCGATCTGGTCCTTGATCATCTGCCTTTCGGCATTGGGTTTGTCGTCCCCGATTACCGAAAAGATATTGAAGTCATCGGACCCCTCGAATTTCGGCATGCGTTTGTTCTTCCTGAAATGATCGATGATCAGGTTATGGGCGATGCGCATCACCCAGGGAAGGAACTTTCCCTCTTCGCTGTAATTTCCCTTCTTCAGGGTTTTAATCACCTTTATAAAGGTATCCTGAAAAATATCCTCGGTAATGTCCCGGTCCAGTACCTTGGAATAGATAAAGCTGGTAATCCGTTGGTTGTGGCGGTTGATTAGGATTTCAAGGGCTTTTTCATTCCCGTTGATGTATTCCTTTACAAGGGCTGAATCTTCAATCTGTAGTTCCATAGAGCGTATTTTAGTTCTGTTTAGGGCCTTTGGCTGGTTCTTAATTTCGCTGCTGTGCTGCGTCAAACACATTTTAAAAGTAGCCAAAGGGGGTCCCCACAGAAAAACTATGTTGTAAAACGCCGGAATCTTGATGTAAAAGCCAGAATTTAGCTTTTGAGGCTGCAAATGGCTGGCAGGGAACGCCTGGAAATAAGAATACCCGGAGGGATTCCGGGTATTGAAGCTAGGGTATGAAAATCCGATTAATTCAGGTTGTTCTCAAAAACGAGTCCCCTGGATGAAATGACAGAAAGGGATTTGGAGTAATCCAGTAAAAACTTCACCGTCTCCCGGGATGCTTTGACAGGTTTACGCTGGTCGTCGGTCTTTGTGTAAAGATGTTCCATGTGATTGCTTTGTGTTTCAAAATAACGCAATCCACATGGGAAGCAGTCTGGCCACTCGATCTAGGGCGTAATAATTCGTCCAAAAAGTTCCCCGAGGCCCCGGGGCTCGACCTACCGCAAATTAATCCGTCAAAACAATCTGGTGGGTCTCGATCATCTTCCTGAGGTTGATCAGGGCATAGCGCATGCGCCCAAGGGCGGTATTGATACTCACCCCGGTCTTTTCTGCGATATCCTTGAAGCTCATGTCCTGGTACATGCGCATGCGGATGACGTCCTGCTGCTCCGGGGGCAGTCGGTGGATCATCTCGCTGATATCGGTTTCGATCTGGTCCTGGATCAGCTGCTTTTCCGCGTTGAGCCTTTCGTCCTGCATGATGGAGAACACGTGGAATTCCGGGCTGCCCTCATACCGCGGCATGCGGTTGCTCTTCCGGTAATGGTCAATGACCAGGTTGTGGGCAATGCGCATCACCCAGGGGAGAAACTTCCCCTCTTCATTATACTTTCCCAGTTTAAGGGTGCGGATTACCTTTATAAAGGTGTCCTGAAAAATATC
>JAWWDW010000108.1:0-6307 GCA_033719735.1 Robiginitalea sp.
GGGAGAGGGGTGAAAATTTCCAGTAGCCTTCAAAATTCTCCCAGGGCTGCCCGGGGTACCTGCTGTTGGCATAGTAGAAGTAATTGTCGGCCACCAGGGTTTTGCTGATCCAGTTGACCACCGGTTTTGCCACCACGGCCGCTTCAAAACGGTTGTTCTTTCCAATGATCCAGGCGGTCATGATGCCCCCGGCACTACCCCCGGTGACAAACAACTGGTCTTCATGGGCAATGCCTTTGGCAATACAGGAGTCCACCCCGTCCATGACGTCCTGGTAGTCATCCCCGGGATAGTTGTTGTAAAGCAGGTTGGCAAATTCCTCCCCATAACTGGTGCTGCCACGGGGGTTTGGATAAAAAACGATGTACCCGGCAGCCGCGTACAACTGGATCTCTGCCGTGAACCGGTCCCCGTAATTTGAAATGGGGCCCCCGTGGTTCTCTACCAGGAACGGGTATTTTTTCCCCGGGTCATACGTTGGTGGGTACACGATCCACCCCTGCAGGTCCCGACCATCCACACTGGAGGAATACCAGATTTCTTCCACCCTGCCCAGGGTGCGATGGTCCAGGAGCCCCTGGTTCAGGCGGGTGATCCGCCTGGGTTCCCTGGCCCCCTTTGCTACTACGGCAATATCGGCGGGGAATTCGGGCCGGGTAAAGGTATAGGCCAGGACGCCCTCCCTGCTGACACTAAAAGAACCCCCTCCGTAGGGCCTTCCGATGGAGGTGCCCCCGAGGTTGTCTGCGAGTGTTGAAACCTTTCCGCTGAGAGAGACATAACCGATCTTCGAATTTCCCTTGTCGTCATAAGTAAAATAGATCCCTTTGCTTTTCGCATCCCATGTGAGGCCGCTCACACTTCGGTCGAGGTCCGCGGTCAGCACCTGCTTTCCGGAACCGTCCGTTCGCATCAGGCGCAACTCCGATACCTGGTGGGCCTGCACCTTGTCCGTATAGCCCCTGTAGGCGATGTACCTGCCATCCGGGGAGGCGACCGGGCTGGCATCCGGGCCCGGACTGTCGGTCAGTGCCGTGATCTGCCCATCCGCCAGGCTGAGGGCATAGACCTCTGAATTGCGAAAATCGTATTCCCAGTTTTCCGACCGGTTGGCCGAAAAATAGATCGTAGTACCATCCGGGGACCAGGAAAGCGGCCCCCTGTGGTGGTAGTCCCCGGAACTGACCTGCCGGGCTGCACCACCCCCGGCCGGGATAACAAAAATGTGGCTGAACCCGGGGGAAATATACCCACTCCCATCCCGTTCGTGGTAAAGCCGGTCGGTGATCCGGGGGGCTCCGGCCCACTTGGCGCCTTTGGGCTTTTTGGGCATTTTAGCAATGACCGGGGCCTTCTCAGGGACGTTCATGGTAAATGCCAGCTCACTACCGTCAGGGGACCAGCTCAGGGAAGCGGGGCTGGAGGGGAGCTGGGTGAGGCGCGCATACCTTCCGCTGTCCTGCCAGTAGAGGTAGATTTCCGCACCTTCGTCCGTACTGCTGACAAAGGCCAGCCGGTCCCCCTGCGGAGACCAGCGCGGGCTGTATTCGGCCACTTCCCGGGTGGTTAGTTTCTGGTGGGCACTGCCATCGGTGCGAAGCATCCAGAGGCTGCCCTTCGAACGATCTTCCAAAACGTCAAAGCCCATCCGTCGGTAGACGATCCATTCCCCGCCGGGATGGATCTGCGGATCCGAGGCGTACTGAAGGTCAAAGACATCCAGGTATTCAAACGGTTTTTCCTGGGCCACCGCCGGGCCACCCAGGGGCATGCAAGCCAGGAGGGTCACTAAAAAGAATCGGAAATAGTTCATCGGGATTATTTCTTTGGTTGTCCCCCTAAAGATATGGAATCTGGCCGGGATCAGCCCTCCTGCAAAAGCCAGCCGGCAAGCCTGATATAACGGCTAGGGTACCCTGAAAAGTCAATGCCTCCTTTGGAAACAAGGACATCCAGGGTTCGATTAAATGATGGTCCACTTGCGTCAATGAGGTCTTTAGTATAATTTTAAGCATCGCGCTTAACGCCTCCCTATTATGAAAAAAGCAATCACCGCCATCCTGTTTTGCAGTGCCCTATTGGGATTTTCCCAGGAAAACCACGCAGCCCTGAACATTGTTAAAATGCTGGAAAAAACACAAGACCAGATCCTCTCCCTTGCCGGGGAATTTAATCAGGAGCAACTTGGCTGGAGGCCTTCGGAAGGAATCCGATCCACAGGGGAAACCATCATGCACGTGGCTGCTTCCTATTACTACATCGCCATGGGGCTCGGATATCCAACACCCCAGGGGGTCGATATCCTCAACATGGAGGGTATTACCGAAAAAGCGGAAATCCTGGAAGCCTTTGAATATGCTTCAGATTTTATCTGCGAAAAGATCCTGGAAGAAAACCCGGCAGATTTCCTCAGTGTGGTAGACCTCGGTTTCGATAAAATGAACCGGCTTTCCGTATTGATGACCATCCTTCAACACACCGGCGAACACAAGGGACAGCTCATTACCTACGCCCGCTCGAACGGGCTGGCCCCGCCCTGGAGCCAGGCGAAATAGGCAGGTTGGTTGGACGTTATTATCCCAGTCCCACATCCAGGGCCATCATGATGATGAACCCTCCGATAAAGCCCATGGTAGCAATGTCTGTGTATTTATCCTGCTGGGTCTCCGGGATCACTTCCTCCACCACCACGAAGATCATGGCTCCGGCCGCAAAAGAAAGGGCATAAGGCAGAATGGGCTGAAAGGTGAGTACCGCCCAGGCGCCCAACACCCCGGCAATGGGCTCGACGATGGCTGAAGCCTGGCCGTACATCCAGCTTTTTCTCCTGCTGAGTCCAAAACGCCTCAGCGGCATGGCCACGGCAAAACCCTCTGGAAAGTTCTGCAACCCGATCCCAAGGGCAAGGGCCGCCGCCGCCCCGACAGACGCCCCTTCAAAACCGGCTGCGACGCCGCCAAAAAGCACCCCAACGGCCAGGCCTTCCGGAATGTTGTGGAGGGTTATGGCGAGTGTCAGCAGGGTCGTCCGCCTCCAGGGGGTGGCAATCCCTTCTTTTTCAGACTCCTTGAAGTTGATATGCAGGTGGGGCAACACCTTGTCAAGGCCAAAGATAAAGAGGGCCCCCAGCAGAAAGCCCACTGCCGCAGGAATCACTTTTACAAACCCTTCCCCAGGACTCATTGCGATCCCAGGGGCCAGGAGGCTCCAGAAACTGGCCGCCACCATGACCCCTCCCGTGAAGCCCAACATACCGTCGAGGACCGCCCGGTTCATGGTCTTGAAGAAAAAGACGAGGCCCGCCCCTGCAGCTGTCAACCCCCAGGTAAACAGGGTGGCGTACAGGGCTGCCAGAATGGGGTTGATGTTTTCCAGGTAGTCAATTACTGCTTGCATTGCTATGGATTTGGTTTCACATAAAGGTTGGCGGCTATCTGATGGGAAATCCGCAAGGTATGGTCCCCGATCCGGACGTGCATGGAATGGTCATACGGCTCTTTATCCAGGATTTGGATTTCCCTGCCCAGGGCAATGTGGTTGCGGTCCAGGAATTTGAGGAAGGAGGCAGAGGAATCCTTTACCCCCACACAGATCCCCTGGCTGTGTACCGGCATGGTGCTCAGCAGTTTCTTGTCCCGCGTCTTGAACCTTCCGTGTTTATCCGGGATGGGGTCCCCGTGCGGATCGTAATCGGGAAAATCGAGAAGGGCATCCAGTCGGTCGATCAATTTTTCACTTTCAATATGCTCCAGTTGTTCGGCCACCTCGTGTACCTCATCCCACGAAAAATCGAGCTTTTCCACCAGGAAGGCTTCCCAGAGCCGGTGTTTCCGGATCACTTTGAGAGCCACCATGGTGCCCTGTTCCGTCAGGCGCACGCCCTGGTATTTTTTATAATGCACCAGGCCCTTTTCCGAAAGCCGTTTCACCATGTCTGTAACGGAAGACGGCTTGGTTTCCATCTGTCCCGCCAGGGCCGTGGTCGAAATGGCCTTTTTGCCCCCCTGGCTGAGGTGGTAAATACCCTTGATATAATTCTCCTCGGAGTGTGTCATATCCTACCTCAAAGGTACATTTTTATTTGTAAAAACATATTTTTAGCTTTGCCTAAATTTTATGTTTGATTCATCTATTACGTGCGCACACTCCTGAACATTTTCCTGATTGCGACCCTGGCCTTCAGCTTCAGCGGGTTCGCCCAAAATCGCACAGCTACCATCACGGGGCGGGTGACCCACAGGGAGGCCCCCGTTCCGTTCGCCACCGTTTTTATCCAAAACAGCACCCTGGGCACCACGACTGATGAAAATGGCTCCTATCGCCTGGAAGTACCCGCGGGGGAATTGGTCCTGGTGGTGCGGTCCCAGGGGTATCGGACCACCACCAAAACGGCGAGTATTTCCTCAGGGGAACGCCTTTCGGTCGATTTCGATCTGGTGGAAGATGCCCTCGGCCTGGATGAAGTAGTCATCAGCGCCACCCGAAACCGCGTGGAGCGCAAAAGCGCCCCGGTGGTGGTTTCCACCATCAAACCCCGGTTGCTCACCGCCACCCAGTCCATCAGCCTGGCAGATGGGCTGAATTTTGCCCCCGGGGTGCGCGTGGAGACCAATTGCCAGAATTGTGGGTTTACCCAGGTACGGCTCAACGGCCTTGAAGGGGCCTATACCCAGATCCTGTTGAACAGCCGCCCCGTTTTCTCGTCCCTTCTGGGGGTCTATGGATTGGAGCAAATCCCTACCAACACCATTGAGCGGGTAGAGGTGGTCCGGAGCGGGGGCTCTGCCCTTTACGGCTCCAATGCGATCGCTGGTACGGTGAATGTGATCACGAAGGATCCGATTTTGAATACCTGGGAGATCGGGTCCAACCTCGCCCTGATCGACGGGGAGCAACCAGACCGGGTCCTTTCCTTTAATACCTCTGTGGTGGCAGACGACCTCAAAAGTGGCGTAACCCTTTTTGGGACTTACCGCAACCGGGACCCTTATGACGCCAATGATGACGGCTTTACCGAAATCGTAAAACTCCGGAACCTGACCCTGGGGGCCAAGGCCTTTTTGCGACCCACGGACAGGAGCCGGATTTCCCTCAACCTGAATGCAATTGACGAATACCGCCGCGGCGGGGACCGGCTGGAGCTCGCCCCCCAATTCACAGATATCACTGAGGAACTGGACCACGACACCTTTATTGGCGGGGCTGATTATGAAATCACCAGTGAGGATGGCAAAAGGCGTACCCAGGTGTATACTTCTGCCTCCTACACCAAACGGAAAAGTTATTACGGGGGGCTGGGGGGCGGAAGAACTGCCCAGGACAGTGCTTTGGCGAACAACGCTTTTGGAAACACCAAAGACCTCGCCTGGGTAAACGGCGTGCAGTTCACCCAGAACCTGCAAAGCAGGGATGTCCTGACCCTGGGAGTGGAGTATAACCGCTCCACCACAGAAGATGAGATCCCCGGATACGACCGGTTGATCGACCAGGAGGTAAACTCCCTGGGGGGGTATACCCAATACGAATGGAAACCCTCGGAGGCATTTACAGCCCTGCTGGGTGCCCGCCTGGACCATGTGGGGGTGGATGGGTTTTATACCGTGGGAGGAATTGACAGGACTTCCGATATCCGGCAGACCGTCCTGTCACCAAGGCTTACGCTATCCTATAAACTCTCCGAAGCACTGCGCTTCAGGGGAGGATATGCCCGCGGATTCAGGGCGCCCCAGGCGTTCAATGAGGATTTGCACATTGCCAATGTCGGTGGTGAACCGCAATTCGTTATCCTTTCAGAAGACCTTAAAACAGAGTATTCCAATGCCTTTACAGCTTCCCTGAACTATTCCCGTTCCATAGACCTGCTTCAGCTGGATATCCTGATGGAAGGGTTTTATACTTCCCTGGAGGATCCCTTTACCCAGGTCAGTACCGGGGCGGTACTGGAAAACGGTTCCATACTCGAAGAAGTCCGAAACGGTTCCGGGGCCCGGGTCTACGGTACGAATTTCGAGATCGGTGTTTCTCCGAACCTCAGCTGGCAGTTCCAGCTGGGAGGCACCTGGCAACGGTCCCGATACGAGGAGTCGCAACTGCTATACGAGTCCGACGGGACCCCCGGGGAAACCGATGTAGCGATCGACGAATTTGTGAGGGTGCCCAACCTGTATGGGTACCTGAATGCCTCCTGGATCCCCAGTGAAGCGTTTAATGTGGACGTGACCGGGACCTACACCGGCGAAATGACGGTTCCCCGGGTCATTAGCGAGAGGGGATTTTTGGAGCTGAACGAGGTAACCCCGTTTTTCGA
>JAWWDW010000109.1:0-6296 GCA_033719735.1 Robiginitalea sp.
CATAGTTGGACAGGGCAATCTCGATGGAGGTATAGAGGTCCTGCTGCTCAAAAGGCTTTACCAGGTACCCGTTGGGCTGCACGGTTTTGGCGTTTTCCACAGTGGCCCGGTCTGAGTTCGAGGTCACAAAGATGAACGGGATGTCGTATTTCTCGCGGATGTGTTTGCCGAGGTCGATCCCTGTCTTGTCTGAGGCCAGGATGATGTCGATCAGGACCAGGTCCACCTCATGGTTCTTCAAGACCTCCACCGCCTGCTCGTAAACGATCACGTTATCGACGATTTCATAGCCTATTTCCTCCAGCATGGACTGCATGTCATCGGCGATGATCACATTGTCCTCAACGATCAGTATTCTTATCGGTTGTTCCAAAATGGCTCGGGTTTAGCGGGTTATTCCTCTCAAAATTACAAAAAATTATCATTTGCAAAATACAGCAGCAAGGCGATGAAAAAGGTGCTCAGGGCAAGTTTCTTGAGTTCCGGGTCCAGTTTTGAGGGGTCCCTGGTCCTGAGAACCTTCCCCAGGTGTACCCCGATTATTGTGAACGGGAGCAGTGCGGGGGTCAACCGGAGCGGGTCTGGCTGGAGCAGGATAAACCCACCCAAAGAAAGAAAGGCCAACAGGCAAAGGGCAACATGGTAGCGGATCCCGTTCTGGTATCCCATCTGTACCACCAGGGTGTTTTTTCCGGCACGCCGGTCGGATTCACTGTCCCGCAGGTTGTTCAGGTTCAGGACAGCCGTGCTCAGGGCACCAATGGTGATGGCCAGAAGCAGGGCCTGGGGCATCCATTGCCGGGTGTAGAGGAAGAGGGAGCCCATAACACTGAGCAACCCGAAAAAAAGGAAGACAAACAAATCACCCAGGCCCCGGTATCCGTAGGCATTGGATCCTACGGTATATCGGATAGCAGCCCAGATAGCCAAACCTCCCAGCAGCAGAAACAGGGCAAAATACCCCATAGAATCCAGGCCAAAGGCACGCCAGAGCGTCCCGAGGGTAAGCAGCAAGCTCACCACAATGCTCACCCAGATACCCTTTTTGAGACGGCTGGCAGAGAGGGCGCCACTTTGCAAAACGCGCTGGGGTCCGATCCTTGTATCGTTGTCGGTGCCCTTGACCCCATCTCCGTAATCATTGGCAAAATTGGAAGTGATCTGGTAGGCCACGGTGGTGGCGAGCATCATGCCAAATAGGATGGGGTCCGAAAGACCCATGCCTTTGGCGAGGGCTGTACCTGCAATAATCCCGGCAACGGAGAGGGGAAGGGTCCTCAGGCGTGCTGCGCGTACCCAGGTTGTGATTTCTTTCAACCTTTTGCAGTTCTTCTATTCTTCAATCGCTAGCCGTTTCCCGTCCTTGTAGGAGGCGACAAAGGCATCCTTAAACCCCATTTTGACGAGTTCGTCCCGGAACCGTTTCGCCTCTTCCAGGCTTTCAAAATTCCCGAGGGAATAAGCGTAAAAGGGATTGTTTTTAACCAGCAGGGTATTGGTCAGGGCCTCCGGTGCCAGATTGAAATTGTTTTCCACAAACGCCTTGACCTGCACTGAGTAAATGGTTTCCTTTTCAATAAACTCTTTGGCCAGGTAAAACTCCTTGATAAGGCTGAGTTCTTCGTTCTGCTTGCGAAGGCTGGCTATGCGTTCTTCAGCCTCCTCCAGCTTTTCGTCATCCTCCTGAGAGACATACTGGGTCTGCGGGCGTGATGACAACCCCATGGTAAAGGAGGTTACGGCAAGCGCCCCGATTAGAAAAAGCACCGTGATCCCGGCGAAGATATTCCGCTGGAGCCGGCTGCGTTTCAATTCTTTGTTCTTATGCTTGATCTGGTCGAGAAGGCGTTCGTTGATGATCTGTGCCTTATCGATGTCCTTGTGCAATTCGAGGAGGTCGCTTTCTTCTATAAAGGGCATACTGGGGAATCTTTACTTAAACCGGGTTAAAGGTAACCAAATTGGTGCGATTCAGCAAAATACAGCTAAGGCCTCTGTGCGGATCTGTAAGACGTGTGACCGGATCAAAAAGTCAGGCCTGGGAAGGGCGGGACAGCAGGTAAATTCCATCGGGACGAAGTTCGATCTTCCGCTCCCGATAGAGGACCCCTACGCCTTTTTTGAACATTTTCTTGCTCATCTGCAACTGCTCCTGTATGGCCTCAGGGCTCGATTTATCGTGGAGTGGCAGCATTCCGCCAGCCTGCTCCAACGCCTCGTAGATTTTGGCGGCAGCGGGTTCCAGCCTGCGATACCCAATGGGTTCAAGGGTGATATCCAATTTATGATCCGGCCTTATTTTCTGGACATATCCATCCAGCCGGTCCCCTGTTTTGAGCTCGCGAAAAACCCGGTCTTTGAAAAGCAGGCCCTTGTGGCGGTTGTCCACCACCACTTCAAAACCAAGGTCCGTCTCCCGGGCAACCAGCAAGGCTACCTGCTGCCCGGGTTGGAGCTCCAGCTCCCGGTTATCCAGAAAGCGGTCCAGGCGCGCAGAGGCCACCAGCCTGGAGGATTTGGGGTCCAGATAGCAGTAGACCACATGAACCTCCCCTTTTTTCATGGGGACGGACTGCTCCCGGAACGGGACCAAAAGGTGCTTTTCAAGGCCCCACTCCAGAAAGGCCCCGTACTGGTTTACCTCCGCCACCTCAAGGGGGGCAAAACTGTTTCGCTCTATAAGGGGCCGGAGGGTGGTGGCCACCGGTCGCTGCTCATTGTCCAGATAACAGAAGACGGTAATGGAATCCCCGGTTTCGTATTGCTCCGGCCTGTATTTCCCTGGCAGCAGGATTTCCTCCCCTTCTTCATCCCCCAAAAAGAGTCCCACCCGGGTATCCCTTAAAATGGCAAGTGTGTTGTAGCTCCCGAGTTCGATCATAGTGTTGGTTTGCGGCCCGGAGCTTGCCTCCACCACCGCAGTTTTGACCTAGTTGTAGGCGGATTCCTTCTTGTAGCGGCGGGCGAGAATGTAGTACACCACTGCCCTGTATTTGTTTCGCTCGGAAGGCCCGTATTCCCGAAGCACATCCTTAATGGTATGCATCAGGTGCGGTTCGTCCGGCAGCCCGAGCTTCTTGATCAGGAAATTGTTCCTGACGGTTTCCAGTTCGGACTCGTCACTTCCCGAGACAAGGGAGGCATCCCGATTGTAAATGGCTGGCCCCAGGCCCTTCATCACTTTTTCCAGAAAATCCAGATCCGGCGTCTGAGAAAATTTTTCCCGGATGTGCGCTGCATACTGAGCGATGAGTTCTTCCCTGTTTTTACTCATGGAGATCGGTTTTTGGTATGGTTATGCCAAGGGCCGAAGATAAAAAATCAAAGTAGCCCAGCAAAACCCTATCGTTTAACTTTCTGGGCGTTTTTACCTCCAGCAGGCGGGGTGCATCCGATGGGCTGAAAAAAGATTCCAGGGCCTCGGAAAGCTCCGCAGAGGACCCTGCCTGCCGGTGCTCCAGCCCATAGAGCTCGCAAACGGCTTTGATGGAACGGTCCTGTACGGTCTCGAAGTAGTTTTCAAAGGTTTGGTTTGCCTCCTTACCAGGCAAAATCCGGAAGATGCCGCCCCCCTGGTTGTTGATCACCACAATGCGGAAATCCGGCCTGAGATATTTGTTCCAAAGTCCGTTGGTATCGTAAAAAAAGCTGAGGTCTCCTGTTACAAGCACAACGGGTTCCCCTGCGTTGACAGCGGCCCCCACCGCCGTGGAGGTGCTGCCCTCAATCCCACTGGTCCCACGGTTGCAGAAAACCGCGTTTTCCGCCCTCATGTCAAAGAGTTGGGCATATCGCACCGTGGAACTGTTGGCCAGTTGCACCTGCACCCCCGGGGGGATGGCCTTTAAGAGCTGATCAAAGGCACCCATGTCCGAAAAGGGGATTTGCCTGAGGTATTCCGCCCGCCCTTCTTCATATCGGCTGCGGATCAGATCCCACTCCGGGCGATAGGACACCTTCCCCTGAGAGACTTTTGGCAGGAACTGCTTCAGGAAGGCCCCTGCGGGCATTTCGATGTGCGTGTCCAGGGCGTAGTAGGTGTCAGGGGCCCAAAAAGGGTCTGCATGCCAATGCGTTTTGGGAGGGTGGCTTCTGAGGAACTGTTTAATTTTCTTGGAAACGACCATCCCTCCCAGGGTAAGGAGCAGGTCGGGTTGCAGTGACCGGAAGAGTTCAGCCGCCCGCCCGGACACTTCCACCGGGGCCATAATACTGTCGATGCTGGGAAAAAATCCAGGATGGTGGACATTAGAGGTAGTCTCCGTAAAAACGAGGACGGAGGGGTCTGCCGCCAGGGTATCGAGCACCTCCGGATCGAATCCTCCCGGGGGATGCGATCCGATCAGGACCATTTTTTTTCCGGACCTCTGCCAGACCGCCCTCAGCAAGTCCCAATCCGGGACGGGGGTCCGCCTTGCCGGAACAGGGACCTCCTCAGGCAGGAATTCCGGGGTTTCCCTGGTCTGGTACAGGGGTTCTTCGAAGGGGGCATTCAGGTGTACCGGCAATTGGCTCTCCGCGGCCGTGTGAAGGGCCCGGGTTATCAGCATTTCATTTTCCTGCTGTCTGCTGGCCTGGCGCGTATTGCGATCCTGAGGGGGATCCCCGGGGTCCTTTACTTCCCGGATGCGCTCCGGGGCATGGGTAAGGTCCTGAAGCAACGATGCCTGGAAGCCGATGTGCTTTTCAAAAACACCGGGCTGGCGTATGGTCTGCCCGTCACCGATATCGATCTTGTAAGGAGGCCGGTCCGCCGAAATCACCACGAGCGGGATCCTGCTGTAAAATGCCTCGGCAACGGCAGGATAGTAATTCAAAAGGGCACTCCCGGAGGTGCAGACCAGGGCGGTGGGGATTCGGCTCTGCTGGCTGAGGCCCAGGGCGAAGAACCCTGCAGACCGCTCGTCCACAATACTGAAGCATTCGAAATAGGGATCTGCTGTGAACCCCAGGATGAGGGGCGCGTTTCGGGAACCCGGGGAGATCACCACCTGTTTGATTCCGTGTGCCTTGCAAAGGGTCACCAGCGTATGGGCGAGGGGAATGCACGAATATTTCATAGCAGGTGCAAAAATACGAAGCAGTTGTTCAAAGCCCTAATGCCTCAGGGGAAATTCTTTAGCAGGGAGAGCATGGTAGTGCTTTTTTCCTGGATCTCCTCCCATTCAGCTTCCGGATCACTTTCCCGGGTAATCCCGCCCCCTGTATACAGATATGCCAACCCATTCCGGAACTGCACACACCTCAGGTTGACAAAGAATTCAAAACTATCGGCCTCCTGAAGGCCCACTTCTCCCAGAAAGCCCGTGTAGTATTCCCGGTTAAAGTTTTCCTGCTTCCTGATAAAGGTGTAGGCAGCCTCCCTTGGCAAGCCGCAAACTGCCGGAGTGGGATGCAGGGCCGATAGCAATTTCGGAGCCATATCCTGGTCGATAAAGGTGCGGATGGAGGTTCCCAAATGCCAAAGCTTTCCCGCGCGGACATTCTGCACGTCTCCATGTTGCGGTTTTAATCCCAACTCACGCATCTGGGCCAGGATGTAATCGGTCACCAGTTGTTGTTCATGCTGCTCCTTCGGGGACCAGCGGGGCAGGGCCTGGTCCGGGTCTGCCGGCCGCGTCCCTGCCAGGGCGATCGTTTCTGCCACACCTGAATGATACCGCAGGAACAACTCCGGGGTGGCACCCATCCATGCGCCCACCTCGGGATGGTACCAGAAATATCCGAACGCGTCCGGATACCAGCGAATCATCTCGAAAAAGGTCTCCAGCCTGTCGGATGGGGCTGGCACAGAAAACCTCCTGCTCACAACCACCTTCTCCAGGGTTCCCGCCTTTATGGATGCAACGGATTTTTTGACCAGATCCACATGGATCTCCCGGGCAACCGCGTTCTTCACGGGCAGGGCCGGAGTCAGATGCAACCGGGACCCTTTGTAAGGGCTTTGGTAGACCTGGTCCGCCCGGAGGAATACGGGTTTGGCATCCGCTTCGTGGAACGGGGCCATCAAAAATCCCGCCCGCCTGAGGTCAATATCGGTATCCAGGGTGGAATCCGATTGAAGAAGTGCCATCACATAGGGGGCACGCGGCTTCTTATAAAGGACAAAAGGGAGGTTTTGGTGCTGGTGTGCCCGCAGAATTTCCAGGAGGGGTTTGCGCTTTTTAGTTTTTGGGGAGGGCAATGGTCGTCAGTTTACACAGGGAGATCAGTTCTTCCGCTGCATTGGTTACACGAATTTCCCAAAGTTGTGTGGTGCGGCCCTTATGCAACAGGGATGCCCTGGCATAAACGTA